>JAUVKS010000057.1 GCA_030596145.1 Pseudomonadota bacterium
ACAGCGGGCCGCGTACCCTGTTTAACCTGACCGGTACATGGCGACCGGTTGAAAGGGTGACCACCTTTGCCAGGCTGGGTTATTTCTCGTCCAGGCGGCTCATCTATCCCGGGGCAACTGAGTTTCACTCGACTCCCGGCGTCTGGCTCCTTGACCTGACTGCCACCATCCGGGATGTTGTTTTTTCAGGCCTGGAATTGGAGTTTTCCATCAGGAACCTGACAGACAAAGAATATGATACACCGGGGACCTATAGCTCTATCGAGGGGGAACCGTTTTCAGCGACAGTGATGCTGAGGAAAAGATGGTAGGTTTGAGAAAGGCTGCGCAGGCGCTTTTCATGCAGGCTATATTTAGCCGGTATTGGCTAAATATGACCAGTGAAAAGAGGATTAAGGGATTATTGAATATCGAACAAGGAACCGCGACATTCGATATTCCTTGTTCGATATTCTGCGGTTCAGAAAAAGCCTGGTAGGTTGGGTTGAGGTACGAAACCCAACAAAAAAAGAGCTTACTGGGAATGAATTTTGTGTCGGGTTTCGCGGTGCTCAACCCGACCAACAGCCATAGGGCTTTCAATGGCACAAGTTTTGCTTACGTTACATTTAATTCAATGCATAATAGAATAATCCATATAACATTTTTAGCACTTGCTTTCATTCTGGCGTTTTCAGCGAGTCCTTCTATTGCTCTGGACGTTCCTTCCCAGTATGAACAGGACTTGCTGCAACTGATCAACGATGCCCGTGAAAACCCGCTAATCGTGGCAAGTTCGCTTGGAATGGACGCAGACAAGATTCTCCAGAACCTTCCCGAGCTGGAAGATATCTTAATAAATGGTCTCCCACCACTGATTTTCAACGAAAATCTCTGTGCAGCAGCCGGCGCTCATACCCAGGATATGCTTGAAAACAATTACTATTCCCACATTTCCCTTGATGGCCGTACTTGTGATGACCGTATTGTTGAGAGCGGTTACGTCCCAACAGCCACTGGGGAGTCGTTGGGGATGTTAGCCTTTTCCAATTTCATTCAGCCTGCCGAGGCTGTGGCGCTGATATTTGAAAACATGTTCAGGGATGAGCTGGACCCGACAAGTACCGAAAGGCGGAACATATTAGCCGGTGACCTTGAAGAGGTTGGTATCGGCTTTGGTTCCGGCACTTTTAAAATAGATGGATCAATTTGTAATGCTTACATGACAACGTGTGATTTTGCGGCCGACGCCGTATCTGTGCTGGAGCTGGAACTTTTGGAGCTTATAAACCAGGCACGGGAGAAACCACTGGAAACAGCGGAGTCCATGGGCATGAATCCCGATGATATTATTGCCGGTCTTCCTGAACTTGCCGAAATTCTGTTACAGGGACTTGCGCCCCTGACATTTAATCAGAATCTATATTCATCAGCCCGGAATCATGCTGTCGATATGATAAATAACAGCTATTATTCGATCACTTCCATGGATGGTCGTGAGGTGGAAGACCGGGTCAGGGAAAACGGATATGATCCGGCCCAGGCTGGGGAAGCTATTCGTATGCTTGTAACCGCGGGTGAAAATGCTCCTTCAGAAGCTGCGAGGATATGCTTTGAAAAATTATTCCGGCAGGAATTGAGTCCTTTATGTATGTCCCGAAAGATACTAAACCCTGTTTTTAAAGAGGTAGGGAGCAGCTTCATAACGGTTCCGGCTGGCGAAAACATGGGGCAGGGCCGGTGGTACAGTGAATATAATATTTCCATGCTGGTTTGTGACTTTGGCCTGAGTGCCGCAGATATTGGATTGCCGTATTTAAAAGGACGGGTTTACACGGATTGGGATGGAAACGGTATATACAGTCTTGGTGAAGGAAAGGCCGGGACAGGCTTGCAAATTCAGGGCTCTGAAACGGCTTTTAATGTGTACACCAATCCTGCCGGAGGATTTCATGCGCAACTGGAAACAGGTGTTAACTACCGGATTATACCTTTGACTGAAGGTGCTCTTGAGGAACGGCAGATTGAGATGGGCACTGAAAACAGATCCATGGATTTCATAATAGAACCCGAAATTCAATAAAAAAAACGATGCTGAATAGTCCAGCAATTCTAATTATGGGAATTTCCCTTATTTTACAGGCAAATAAAACCTCTAACCTATTGAATTTCAATTTGTTTTTTCATAATGAGAATTGTTGTAAATAGTCTTGACATTCGGTGTACAGACGGGTACACCTATACGCCAAACAGGAGTACCTGCCAAAAACTTGAAACAATGAGGCGTTTTACAAAGGTCTTACAATGAAGGGGGGTGATACAGGAATATTAGCATATTAAAGTGTCTTGTTATGGGATGCCGCATGGGCGGCACTTTCATGAAACAAATTAATTTAGGAGGAAATAATGCGTAACAAAAAGGTGTTTTTTGTAATTGCTTCAATTTTTTCAATTTTTGTGTTGGCCGGCGCAGCATTTGCCGCCAACACAGCAAACATTAACGTTACATCAGAACCGGTCCGTGCCGGAGCGAGCTGCGACAAGGCAGGCGGTATCACCATTACATTTGACAGGGATACCGTACTAACGGACGGGGATCAGATCACCATGGACCTGACCCTCAATGTAACGTTGTGCACGGATATTGACATCGTTATATCCAATGACGATGCCGGTGAATATGCCGACCTGGAAAATACTGTTGACATAGAAGATGTCGGATGGGATGAAGCCAATTCAAACATTGGTGGTCCTGTCGTTTTGACAGATGCAGACTCTAATTCATCCAGTATAGGCGGCGGTGTATATTTTCATATATACGGTACTGAAGGACAAGCCAGGGTGACAATAGATGTTATCGGCGAGAATCCTGGAGCATCCTTTACCGTAGGTCCTGATAGTGAAGACAACCTGGCCATTACTCTCTTGGCTCAGAACACTAACGCGGACTATCCCGGAGAAGAGGGTATTTTTGTAGATTCTGATAATGACGGCGTTTATGACGAGGCTGCGCAACTTGCCAACAATACCATGTGTATTGATGTTTCGGATCCGGCCTTTACCGGAGATACCGTAAGGGGCAACTTCGACTCCAAGGGTGACAAGTTTACTTTTCTCCCTTCCAACCCGCAGATTGCCCACATAGCGCCTGCACTTAACATTACTCTTGATCCCTGCAAAGATCGAGAGCCAGGACACATTGAACTTGGCGACAGGATTACTCAGGGCAGTGATACCTGCGATGCTTTTGACAATGAGTCTTACGCCGGATTTTGCCCAGACCATGTTAACAACAATATGGTCATAGCGTCCTCCAGTCCGTTTGATCAGTTACAGTATGAGGTCACAATGGAGATCCTGATCAATGGTCAATCAGGGGACAACGGCGTCTACTGGAGCAACCAACTCCCCCTTTCCGAGGGCTACGGTACCAAGGATGATGCCTGTGATGCGACGAATGCTAATGGTGCGGCTCTTGGGGCAGCAACGTACGAGCTTGCCAATGGATCTGCTGCCGTTCCGGAACTTCCCCATGGTGATGACTGCGACGTAGATGCTAATGGCCGCGCTGTGGTGATGAACATAGCAGCTTCAGATCTTAATCTTGCTGCTCAGGATGATTTCCTCTGGTTTAATCTGCCTGCCTTAAACTACGACATTGACGATGTCCAGGAAGGTGATGTGGTTACCGTGAAAATAACCATCAACAAGGTTCCATGCGGTGAACTTTTCACCGGCATATGGGAGATCGGTACTTTTGGTTGCCAGGCAGCAGGTGTTTCCAATACAATACTTTTCCCCTACTTTACAGATATGCAAGAAGCGGAGATCTACTGGGATGGTATTGCCATTGTGAACATTGGTTCCACTGACGGAACTGCTACACTGACCATTTATGAAGCTGATGGCGATGTGGCTACCATGGATGTGAATGTCTCTGCTAACAGCAGTTATGTTAACCTGCTTTCAGCAATGATATCCGGCATGACCCTGACCACTTCGGTTGACGGAACCCTTGGCAATGCCAGGGTCTATATTCGCGTGAACACGGATTTCAATGTTGACGGATTTGCCATGATGGCCAGGTCCGATACAGGAGAGTCCATGGGTTACCTGCCACGCCTGGTGGATATGGATTAAGGCAAAACGTTGATAGGCTAACCAAATCATGGAGACCCTGAGGTCTCCATGATTACAACAAAACAAGAGGGGGGTGGTAATTTCTTTACAGCCTCCCTCTTGTTGCGAGATGCATCTATTTGGCAATAAAATGAATCCATATTCTCTCCGTTCAAGCAAAGCTCCCCTTTTTGTTTTTTTTATAGCCTGTTTTCTTATGTTACCGCCTGCGGTTCACGGAGAAGCCTATCATCCCGAAGGAACCCTGCAAGTCCTGAGCGAGTATAGAGATTCGCGTTCCGGCCCGACTCGAAAGGTAAACTGGAATGTCCGTTCTGAAGATTTGGCTGCGCACTGGACGCTCGATTTTTTTCTTGCCGGCGGCCATGAGCCGCTTTGCAGACTCATGCTTTCCCATGAAAAAGATAAGTTGAAGATAGAATGGCAGGCCCATGGTGTCCGGAAGAAGACGGTATTCGAAGAGATAATGGTCCTGGCGGATTTTCCTGTACCCTGCGATATTCTCCCAATTGGGACAGGTGAAAATACCGGGACATTTAAGACCAGGCGTGAGGCCGGCGGCAGCTTGTTCGTTACGACATACAAGGTGGTTCGTCAGGAGGTATCTCTCCAGGAGGCCTTGCGGCAAGGATGGATCCGTGCGGGAGTGAAGGCACGGGGGCCTTTTTATTTTATGAATGTGCTGGATTCGCGTGGGGACATGGTGCTGCGGCAGCTTTGGGACCACAATGGCAACTGGTGGCTCTACGAAGAGAACGTTTCCGGAAGACGATCGTGGCTGCTTGAGGGGGGAGAATGATAATATGACCCCAGTAAAAAGCTTGCTCCACAGGCTGTTATTAATCCTTTTTCCCTTGATTTTGTGCCTTGTCGCTTTTTTCCCACTTTCTACAGCATGGGGTGAGACCCACGAGGCAGAAGCTGTCCCATGGTCGGGATACTGGTGGCCTTTCTACAGAGCAGGGCTTGCCACTGGCTCGGGTTATCGCGGTCATCCTGCCCCCCTTGAGAAATATGACCTGTTGACACATGGCTTTTACCAGGGAAGTTCGACTTCCTGGTATCTCCAGGAAATCTACAATCCAGATGCCCCAACCTGGTGGGGGCATTGCGGTGATTGGGCTCAGGCCGCCTGTTTTGAGAATCTGCAATTTTTCCCATCATCAGAAGACAACATCATATTTCGTGTGGGAGATAAGAAAGGGCTTATGACCCTCGCCCACAACAACGATATTGCCGTGAGGGCCGATGGAGCCAGCCCGGACGTTTTCCATTACTGGCTGCTCAACTATATAAAGGATGAAGGCAAGGCATTTGTGGCAGACTTGGACCCCGATGATGAGGTCTGGTCATATGCGATTTTTAAATATGATATGTATGAGACGCATTCGGGGAATAGGATATCAGTTGTTGTAAATGTAAGCTATGCAGACGATATGGTTGTCCCGGACTATATGGGGGCTCAGGTAAGGACGGCAAAGTTTACTTACAATCTTTTCCTGGATAATCAAGGAAATATTGTCGGGGGAGAGTGGACAGGAAACAGCATTGGTGAGCATCCGGACAAATTGACATTTTCTCTTGCTGCAAGGACCAGCTCACCCTGCCTTGATTATGACGAAGTATTACGTTTGGCTCGGTCAAAAGATGATTTTTTGGAGGCTGGCGACAATGAAGTGCCTCTTAGCCCGGGCACTTATAACCTGATTCTGATGGATGAAGACAGGTACAGGATCGATTGTTTGCCAGGGAATACCGTATCAATCCTGGTGGAGAAACAGGATGGCAGCTATGAAGATATGATTGTCATCGTGACGGACGGCAGTGGGGATGAGGTGGAAAGCACAATCGTTGATAATGACGAATCAATGAGCTTTTTTATGACAGCAGAAAATCCCCCGTACACAGTGACCTTAATGCAAACCGATTATTCTGATCCGAATATCTATACGCTCAAGGTTGACCTGGTAAGAACCTATCATCAAAATGTCCCGTATATTCCCAAAAACAGTATGTGGTCCGGCTTTGCCCTGACCAATCCCAATGACACCGTAGTAATCGGGATTACATTGACGACTTATACTGAGGACGGTCAGCCGCTTCATACGGTGCTTGGGCCGTTGAACATGGCCCCCGGAGAAAAGAGGTTGTTTTTTTTCGCCGATCTTCCCTGGCGCCGGCATGAATACTCGGATATTGATAAGCTCACTTTGATGTCCGATAGTCGTATCAGCCTTCTTAATCTTTTTGGAAACAGCGATGATTCCCTGGCATGCTTTGTCCAGGGCAGGGCAAGGGGCAGCCATCTCATTATTCCTGATACCGTGCGTCCGATGACGCCCGGCCAGACGATGTTCGGGGGCATTGAAAATGAGTCTTTCGAAGAAATATCTGTCTTGCTGAATCTTTATTCCATGGAGGGTACGCTCCAGAACGAAATATCCGAGTTCATCTGTCCGAAAGGGACCTTTTCCATAGAACCCGGCATCGACCCGTTTTATAGTATGCCCGATTCGGGCTGGATCGAAGTGGTTGGGGTTCCTGGACTGGATCTTAGCGGTTATCAATATTTGAGTTCTTCTGGACGTGCGGAAAGTCTGTTTGCCCTTCCTGTCCGCTCATCGGAAAAGATTGTGCCTCATATTCCGTCACCAGGTTACTGGATAACGACCGTAACATTGATCAACCCCAATAAAGTGGAAAACCGGGTCAATTTTCACCCGAGACTGGCTGGCGAAGACCGCACAAATGACATGACCATAGAGCTTGCGCCGCTGGAGAAGAGGAGACTTGAACTTCAGGATGACTTCGGCAAAATAGAGGGAGACGATCTGTATCATTCGATCCTTGAAATAGCAGGAGAATATCCACTGGTTGGTTACTACACATTCAGTACCTCTGATGACGCCGATGAAGCAAGCTTTCCTCTTTTGGATGAGGTGGACTTTCAAGAGGAGTTGATCTTGCCGCACTATCCCGGCGATAGCGCTGACTTTTGGTGGACTGGGTTTGGTATCTGCAACCCGACCGGTGCTGCCGAAACGGTCAGGATTGAGCCGTATGATTGTGATGGCAATTTAATGGAGGACATTGTTAGCCGCTTATTGCTGGAGCCTGGGGCATATGAGGTGATGTATGTGCAGTCCCTTTCCGCTGAAAGGTTCTCCGAAATATCCTGGATAAAGTTTTGTGTAGAAGAGCCCCAGGGTGGTTCAATCGGCGGCTTTTATCTTTACGGAAAAAGATCAGAAGAAAGTCCAAACACCACAAGCAGAATGTTGAGTGGGGCAAACATGTAAGCCTCATCTTACCTCTTTCACCGCGTTTTAAAAGGATTGTCGCTTGAGGGCGTCACTTTAAGGAACCACTTTCCTTTCTCTTTTATCCAATGTTGATTCTTTGGAGCATCCTTGAAATCAAACCCCTGAAACGAGATGTCTGTTGCGACCTTTACGCGAGCCTCCTTGCCGGAAGAGAGGATTTCAATTTTTTCAATCCTGAAGGCCTTAAAGCTGATGTTTTTTGTTTTTTGGGCAAAATTCTCTCTGGCTACGGCATTGCGAAAGGAAGCGTCATAGAAGGTATAAACCACATCCCATTTGCCGTCGATTTTTGCTTGCATGAGGCCTTCAACCCTTTTTTGGAGCGACTCTTCCTGGCTTTGAGGTGGACAATGAGCGCATCCGATTGAGAGAATCAAAGCCAGAAAGGGTAGAAGTGTTAAGAACGTCAGTCTCTTTTTCATTTTTTTATCCTTTATTTTCGGTTTGACGTTTTTCGTTGCATTTCAAAATATTCCATTGGGGTTAATTGCAATCCGTCCATGAGATTTTTGTGTAAACTCTCGCGTTTTTTTTCAGTCACCAAACTCTTTTTTTCCAGAGCTTTTCCAGCAAATGCATCGCTAATGATTTTGTTTATCGCCTTATCAGCCTGTACGGATTCGTCCAATTTTATAAGTTGGCCTTGGCTGAACAAAATCTCTGCTGTATTACCTATTGTGACCTGCAGAAATCCAAGGTATTTCCCTCGAGAATCGGTCTGCACAACCAGGGTGGTGCCATCATTGCCATCATAACCTGGTTTTGCCTTTCCACATGAAATGGCTATGTCAATTCCGTTCAAATCGTTGACCAGCGATGTTGTGGTTTCGAATCCGCATTGTGATAGCAGAATGATAAGATCAGCCTTTTTTCTGACTTCGGGCAGTAAATTTTTTAGAGCCTTTTCAGGAGGAATGATCTCCATATTTTTTAAAGATTCCGGATCAGGTATGTTTTCAAATGCCTCGACCGGCATAACGCCAAGGATTGCTACTTTGAGCCGGCCCGTGTTTTTGATGATATACTTTTTCCCAAAGGAGAGCTGGCTATCTTTATACACCAGATTCGAAGTGACCAAGGGAAAAGCTATATCAGAGCTTGTCTTTTTTAGAAAATCTGTCCCAAAAAAGAACTCGCTTCCACCCGGATTCATAGCAGTATAGTCCATCAGATTCATTGCACTTAAGCTGAGTTCAGCTTTCATTTTGAGTTCAGAACCGCGAGTAGGAAAGACCCCGCCGCAGTCGAGAAGAATTAGATGATCTTCACTGCTGCGGATCGATTCAATCATACTTGCCCTCCGGGCCAGACCGCCCGAACTCTTCTCGCCTCAGGTATAACAGGGTTTGACATTACCACGGGTATCACCGGAATAAAGAATAGTCAGAGTTGTCGCGCTATCGGCAAGGCATATTAGCGGTAAAAATATGAGGAGAATAACCAACAAAAAAGCTGAAACGAAAAATTGTTTCATGATGACTTTCCTTGTTGTTTTAAATAGAAATAAAAGGATAACTATTTTTCAAAGGTCTCTTAACTGCATGTTAAATTTTGAGACAGCCGAATTCCAGAGGGAAATAATTAGAACAGTTTTATTTAGAAAGCAATAGTAAACTTAAATTGTCTGCCTGAACCCCTACGCGAGCAAAGTACTGTGTAGTGTGTGATTTTAGTTGAATTCTGTTTTCATTTGCTCTATAAGTGTTCACGATTTGAACTTGGCGCACCTTCTGTGCGGAAAGGCATAACCATAGAAAATGTTGCTGAAAAAAAGGATTCTGTCACTACCAGGATATCACCCGCTGGAGAAAGTGTCGGAAAATTTTTCAATCCGGTTCGGATTGCTGTGCATCTCTGGAAATACCGGGATTTAATCAGGCAGTTGACC
>JAUVKS010000047.1 GCA_030596145.1 Pseudomonadota bacterium
CCTTCATAATGACAAAGAGTCGGAATATATATACCGTTTTCTCTTGCCACCTCCAAAATGGTTTGTCCTGGAGATGCCGTCACCTCTTTTTCATCGATTGTTAATGAAATATTTTTATCCACTTTATACTCCTAATATAAAGGCAAAAGGCTAAAGACCCTCGACTCTATGCCCTTAGCCTTATTATTATATCTCAACATCGCACCTCAGGCATCGTATCGCCTCTTTGATGGCTTCTTCCTTGCTGAATCCGAGCTCCACTTCAGTCAAATTGTTCTTTCTGGAAAGGGCATCCAACTCCGGCATCCTGGCTTGAGGACGCTCCTCGGTTTCTTCCTCGATCATCAGTGGTATATCGATTTTCTCTTCGGGAGGCGCCTCGTAGGGAAGTTCACCATTTTTGTCTCTTATTGTTTGATCGATGTCTTGCGCGGCCTGGTGACCCGCGGCGATGGCCTCTATAACCGTATCCGGGCCGGTTACGGCATCACCACCCGCGAAGAACCTGGCATCGGTCGTTTGGGACTTGCTTCCATCCGCGAGGTCGAAGCAGGACCACTTGTTGATCGATACGCCACTGTCTTCAGGTACAAATGACACATCCGGTGTCTGGCCGATAGCCGCTATCACCGCATCCACGCTGAGTGTGAATTCGGAACCTTCAATGGCAACGGGTCTTTTTCTCCCGCTCCTGTCAAAATCACCCAGTTCCATCTTCTGACAGGTGATCCCGCTGACCTTGCCGTTTTCACCGGCGATATTGGTGGGAGCCACAAGATATTCGATTTTGATTCCTTCATGCTCGGCTGCCTGAATCTCTTCCTCGGCAGCAGGCATATCCTGTCTCAGACGGCGGTAAAGGATGGTTACATCAGCGCCTAAGCGGACAGCGCAGCGGGCCGCGTCGATGGCCGAATTGCCTCCGCCGATAACGGAGACCCTGCTTCCGAGAGTCTTTTCACCGTTCAGCCATGCCTCTTCATTTATATTGAAATCTCTCAGGAATTCAACACCGCCGAAGACACCGTCCATATCTTCACCCTCGACCCCCATCCTCTGGCTCTTATGGGCGCCGGAGGCGAGGTATACATAATCAAACTCTTCATTAACCTTTTCGAACGGAATGTCTCGTCCTACGCGTGTATTGCACCTGATTTCTACACCCAGTGTTCTTATGTCGTCAATTTCTCCGGCAAGGATATTTCTGGGAAGTCTGTACGCGGGGATACCGTAGCGGAGCATTCCTCCAGCCTCCGGCAGCTCTTCAAAAACAACCACCTTGTAACCCCGTATGGCCAGGTCCCGTGCTACGGTCAGTCCGGCGGGACCCGCCCCGATTACTGCTATCTTCTCTTTTCTGGTAACGGGAACCGCATCCACTCCGGGTCTTGACGCATTATCCGTAATGAATCTTTTAAGAAATTTGATGGCTATCGGTTCATCCAGTGTCTCCCTTCTGCACTTTGACTGGCACTTGTGGTCGCAAACCCTTCCGCAAACAGCAGGGAATGGATTTGTCCTCAGGAGTAACTTGTAGGCGTCTTCAAAGCGTTCCGCCTGAACCAGTGCTATATAAGAAGGTATGTCCATTTCAACCGGACAGGTGTGCTGGCAGGGAGATTCGAAAAGAGCGGTACAGACCGCTGCCGGACAACGCTTATCCTTAATATGTGCTTCATATTCATCCCTGAAATAGCGGATCGTGCTCAGGACAGGGTTAGGGGCCGTCTGTCCGAGTCCGCAAAGGGCAGAGTCTTTGATAATGCCGGCCATATCTTCGAGAAGATCGAGGTCTCCTTCCTGACCTCTACCCTCACAGATATTGGTGAGTATCTCCAGCATCCTTTTCGTACCCTCACGGCAGGGTGTACACTTTCCGCAGGACTCGTCCTGACAGAAATCCATAAAGAAACGGGCCATATCAACGGGGCACATGTCCTCATTCATGGCGATCATACCGCCCGATCCCATGATTGCCCCCAATTCCGCGACGGTCTCATAATCTACCCCTGCGTTGAGATGTTCTACGGGGAGCATCCCTCCCGAAGGACCGCCTAATTGTACAGCCTTAAATTTCTTGCCCTTTGGAATACCGCCGCCTATATCGTATACAATGGTTCCCAGGGTGGTTCCCATGGGAACTTCGACAAGTCCGACATTGTTTACATCACCGGTAAGGGCAAAGACCTTTGTTCCCTTGCTTCTCTCCGTGCCTATGCTGGCGTACCACTCACTTCCATTCAATATGATCTGACCGATATTGGCGAGGGTCTCCACGTTATTAAGTATGCTCGGTTTTTGCCATAGACCCGAAATGGCGGGGAAGGGGGGTCGGGGTCTCGGCATTCCTCTTCTTCCTTCGATAGACGTCATCAGGGCGGTTTCTTCACCACAGACAAATGCCCCGGCGCCTTGATAGACCTCAAGATCAAAATCAAATCCTGTATCCAGTATATTTTCACCCAGGAGACCATATTCTTTTGCCTGATCTATCGCTATGTTTAACCTTTGAATGGCCAGCGGGTATTCCGCGCGGCAGTATATATAGCCATAATGGGAGCCGATAGCTCTGGCGGCAATAACCATTCCTTCAAGGACTGCGTGCGGATCTGCCTCCAGAACACTCCTGTCCATAAATGCCCCCGGGTCGCCCTCATCGGCGTTGCAGAGGACATATTTTACATCTCCCTTCGATCCCGCGGCAAACCGCCATTTAAGACCGGCGGGAAATCCTGCGCCGCCTCTCCCGCGCAGTCCGGAATCTAGAACAGTCTTTACAATTTCTTCAGGGGTCATTTCAGTTAAGGCCTTTGCCATACCGGCATAACCGTCTCTGGCGATGTACTCATCTATTTTTTCAGGATCGATGAGCCCCCTGTTTCTCAATACCCTCAATTCCTGATGGGCGAAGAAGGGGATCTCCTGCATGGTTGGAATAACCTCTTCCGTAACAGGCTCTTTGTACAGGAGTCTCTCCAAAAGCCTTCCCTTGATCAGGTGTTCCTCGACCAGTTCCGGAATATCTTCCGGTTTGATCAGCATGTAGATAATTCCCTCCGGATAGACAACCATAATGGGTCCCATGGCGCAAAATCCGTTACAACCGGTCTCCACGACCTTGATTTCATCCGAGAGGCCTCTCTTGTCCAGTTCCGCAAGAAGGGCCTTCTTTACTTCAAGGCTCCCGGTGGCGTGACAACCTGTTCCCCCGCAGAGCAGTAAATGTGACCGAAACACTTTCATATTAAGTATTGTCCTCCTTTATTTCGTTCTTTCTGCACCCTTGGCCAGAACAAACGGGGTTTGAACCTCACCATTCAGGATATGCCTTCTGAAGACCTGTCTCATCTTGTTTGTATCCATATATTCGTATATTATCGGTTCCTGTTCCATGATTTCCACGGTTATCTCCGGTTCCCTGCTGCACAATCCCATACAGCCGGATGTTGTGGCGACCACATCGGTAACCCCTGCCTCTTCAATTTCACTTATCAGGGTATCCAGAACCTCCCTCGCGCCGGAAGCGATGCCGCAGGTACCCATATGTACGGTCACCTTCACTCTCCGCTCACCCGCCCTCAGGGAAGTTTCCGCCTTAACTTTATCCTTGATCTTTTTCAAATCTTCTATCTTGATTTTTGCCATAACCGCTCTCCATATTTTAAATTTGAGACTATCAATTGTATTCCGACAACATTTCTTTGATCTTCATTGCTTTTAACCTTCCATGAACATCTTCATTCATTACAACGACAGGCGCTAATCCGCAGGCGCCAAGACACCTCACCGATTCATAGGTGAACATCCTGTCCTCAGTGGTTTCCCCCTCTTTTATCCCTAATTCCTTTTCCAGGGTTTCCGCGATTTTCTTTCCACCCCTTACATAGCAGGCCGTTCCAAGACAGATCCGACAGGTGTGCTTTCCACGGGGGGTCATTGTAAAAAATGAGTAAAATGTAACCACTCCATACACACGGCTCAATGGCAGATTCAGTCCGCCGGCTACCCTTTTCTGTACAGGAACCGGGAGATATCCAAGCGCCATCTGAGCTTCTTCCAGGACGGGGATCAATGCCCCCGGTTCCCCTTTATGCCTCTCGATAATCCCGTCCAGCTCTGCTATTTGTTCCGGTGTAAATTCTTTCAACAGATCATCATTTTCCGCTTTCATAGATTCCTTCCTTCCTGTTTGATGGTTTGAACTAATGAAACCAATTAACTATTGTTCGTTTATCCCTATTTCCTCTAATCCTTCTTCAATATTTTCCCTTATTAACTTTAAAACTTCCGTATTGTTAATCGGGATACCTTCAAGCTCTCTTCTGATATCCCTTGTGTCCAGGGTATAGGTTTCGGCGCCGTTTCTGTGACAGTATACAAAGTCCACTTCAGGGTTTCCCGTAATCAGTGTAATCAGTGTGCCTGTGATGTTGCCCAGGGGCTGCCGGTCGATATGACTGTGCTTGTATTCAGCCGCAACCCTTGTTCCTTCGCCCACCTTAGATTCTATTGTAAAATCCCCTTCTGTACTCTTTGCGGAATGTGAGAGCATCGGGAGCCCCAGTCCGATTTCCCGAACCTCTTTTGTGGTAAAAAAGGGATCGAGGGTCTTTCTAAGTGTGTCCTCATCCATCCCCGCGCCGTCATCTGCAATTTCTATGGAAAATATGTCTTTTTTTGTGTCTTCGACGATATTGATTTTGACCAGCGTTGCACCTGCCCTGGTTGAATTCTCCACAATATCCAGGATGTGCATTGACAGCTCCAACATGACTTACTCCTGAACATACCGTCCGCCTCGCTTCTCAAAGGCCATTTTTAGTTCGTTGATGGTTACTTCTTCCAGATAAATTTTTGTAAATCCTTTTCCTATATCTCTTATAAAATGGGCATCCGACGATTCAATAAAAGAGTATCCGGACAGTTCCGGATATTTTGTCCGTGCAGTCCTGACTCCCGTCCTGGTAGATATTTCCAAGGCATCAAATTGAATGTCGGGAGGGATGAAGCCAAGCTGACCGATTACACTGAAACTTTCACGATCAATGTGGGCGGCTATGGCCAGTCCCCCTAACGTATGAATTTCTTCAACCAATTTGCTCAGTGTAATTTCCGTTGCCCCGATCAGAAGCCTTTCATTGAAACCCTCAACTTCACCGGATTCGTTAACAATAGCCTGAGTTCCGAATATGTCTTCGTTGTTCTTGCCCGGAAGAGAACGGTACACGATTTCCTGAAGCTTACTCAACTCGTCCAATTTATCAAAGAGCGCTAACAAATGAACTTCCTCGCTGCTTGTTATCTCCATCCCCGGTAGGACAGTGATTGGTTTCCCCTCGGCGGTCTTAATGACGTACTGAACATTTTCCGAGGAATTATGATCACAAACAACAATAACATCCAATTGCTCGGCAATGGACTTTTCAATTACTGCCTCTGGATGCATTTCCAAATCGGCACAGGGGGAGAGGCATGTGTGTATATGGAGATCACAACGAAACTCCTTGATCATAATATCCTGACCCGGATAAACCGGAAGAGCTCAAAGTTCAAAGCTGAAAGCTCAAAGGCTTTTGTTGGGTTTCGTACCTCAACCCAACTTACAACTGTTCTGCCTTTTTTCTTTGTGCCTCTGTGCCTTTGGTACTTTGTGCCTTGTAACTACTCATACATGAGTAGTTACAATTCATGTATGCATCAACTTGTATATTTCCCCCACCACTTCAAACCCGGGAAGTTCTGATACCATGATGGGGATTTCCTCTTTAATCGCCTTATCAAGGGTATCACTGTCAGGCTCACTACTGTTTACGAGTATTATACCGGCGTGGTCCTTGAGACTGGCCACTGCGACGATGTTCTGATGTGCCTGACGGGTAATCCAGATATCGCCTTCATTGCTGTTTCCGATGACATCGCTCAAAAGGTCGCCCACATAGCCTCCTCTTACTTCTCTTCCCAGCTTATCCTCACCGCACCTGACACTTAGTTCTAATTTTCTGACAATAAACTCTAAATTCATGCCATTTGATCCCCTCTTAAGTTGTTACACCCCATCGCCATTTGTGGTGTTAAAAACTGCTTTTATATGTGTTCCCTTTCCCGCTTCCGATTTTAACTCCATCGTATCGGCACATTTATTAATGTTAGGCAGTCCCATTCCGGCTCCGAAACCCAATTCCTGAACCCACACCGGGGCAGTTGAGAAACCCTGTCGCATCGCTTGTTCTATATCAGGGATACCAGGTCCGGCATCGCAGGCCTCTAATATAATATGTTGCTGATCTGCCGATACTGAGATATGCCCCCCGTAACTGTAGATAATCATATTCATCTCCGCTTCATACGCTGCGATTGTCACTCGCCGAATTATTTGAGGGGGAAACCCTATTTGTGATAATATTTTTTTAAGCTTGTTAATGGATTCTCCTGCTACATTGAAATCCCGACTGTCCACTCTATATTGGAAGTGAAAATTAGTCTTATCCATAGCAATGTTATCAAAGACAGGGTTTATACTGTTATTATAGCGAAATTCTTCCGTGTGGTAGGCAATCTCAAGTCTTGTAAGCAATCCTTTAACGACGTCACCCTTGGTGAGAATACCGATTAACCTTCCGTGATTACGCTCAATTACTGGGAAGCGGCCAAAACCGTATTGCTCAAATTTGTTAACGGCATTAGCAAGTGGTTCGTCAGCGCAAAGTGTCTCTACTTTCTTGGACATTTTTTCCCCAACGGTGGCATCCATTTCTCCGTTGGACAGACACCTGATTAAGTCATCAATGCCGACAATGCCGACCAATTGTTTGCCTTCTACTACTGGAGTTCCTGAGATACGCCTGATGCGCAAGATCTCCTTTAACTCATTCATTGTATTACTCGGACTGACGGTAACAATATCGGTAGACATTACATCTTTAACCCTCAAACTATAGATCAATTCTTGAGTTTTTGTAATTTTCTTATCTTGAGTCACCTGAGTATCCTGTTTAGCTAAATTAGACTCCAATAGCGGGTAAGAATATTATTAGCTTAGCGGTTTTTGCTGAGATAAATATTCTTAGATTCCTATGTCATTTCACCAAGGGGTACCTTTTCAATGCAACCAACAATTCCCCTTGCATGCAACCGTCCAGAGGTTTCGAAGAGGATATATCTTGTGGAAAGAAGGGGGATATTTAGTTCCTTGGCTAATCGGATGGTTTCCTCCGGGGGTGTCTTTCCTCGAACCAGTATGATTGCCGCTATGTCAAGCATGTCTGAGGTTCTGACAACCTGCGGGTTGGTGAGACCGGTAAGGAGAAGGCTATGCTCTTTGGCGAAGGCGAGGACATCGCTCATCAGGTCGGCACTGAAGGCTGTTTTTACCTCCATATCCAGTTTTTCTTCTCCCACAAACACCGTTGCATCGAGTATCTCTTTTACTTCGGAAAGAGTCACATTCCCCCCCTTTTTTTTCATAGATTACCAAAGGCAACCATTAAGAACCTGTTAATGTGTGATAGTTCAAGGTAGTTTTTTAGCAACCCAGCGGTTACCATAAGCAGGGTGGTATGTCAATGAATTTGTCGTTTTTCGCCCGCCATCCTTTTTAGTTACAGGGAATTTTCAACTTATGTCCAATCGCATTTTGTTTTATTTTCTTGACATGGAGAAAGATTTGGTGTAGAAAAAAGTGACCTTCGGTCATATACTGACCATAATTCACAATATGGACACAAGTCATCAGACTGCAAAAGGGGAAGAGTAAACATATTGGAGCTCAATAACAGGAAAAAAAGAGAAAAGGAGCAAAGGAGAAAAGCGATCCTGAAGGCTGCAAGAAAGCAATTCTTTGAGAGAGGTTTTAAAGCTGTCACAGTTGCAAGTATAGCGAGGAAGGCCGAACTGAGCAAGGGGACAGTTTACCTGTATTTCAAAAGTAAAGAGGAGATATATGCTCAGATTCTTCTGAACGATATCGACAAGTTTCATGAGAGGACATTAGATGTTTTCCAGAAGAGTGGGATCGCTTCAGAGATGCTTAGGCATTTTGCTGATGTTTACATTGATTTTTTCCTTAATGACAGGGAATTGTTCAGGATACTGATGATCTTTATGCTTCATATAGATAGCATGAAATTTTCCGAGGAACTCAACAAGCATCTCATAAGGACAACTAATAAAACCATAAATGTAATTGAAAGTATATTCCAGTACGGAATTGATAAGGGAGAGTTTCCTCCGGACATCAATGTTAGACAGAGCAGAAATGCCATTTGGGGGTTACTCAATGGAGTCATTTCTCTTCACCTTTTTACCGGTAAGGAATTGATGAGGGAACAAAAGATTCGTTCAAGCGTTAGAGTCGGGTTGGATACATTAATTGAGGGGTTAACAGGTGTTCAGGTAATGGATAATAAGAATTTTTCAAGCAAATAGGGGAAGGAGGATTTTATGAGCAATTTATTGGTAAACAGCAGAGATCAAAAATTTATTCTCTATGAGCAGCTTGGCATTGAAAAGCTATTTACATCTGAGAAGTATGCAGATTACTCCAGAGACGTAGTGGACATGATGCTGAGTGAGGCTGAAAAAATGGCGGTGGATGTGATTCTTCCGACTTATGATGTGGGTGACAGGGAAGGGTGTACTTTAAAGGATGGGAAAGTTTCCGTGCCCGCCTGTTTCCATGATGCCTACAAGAAATTTTGTGAGGCGGGCTGGCTTTGCGCCGTTAGAGATCCCGAAGTGGGAGGGCAGGGGATGCCGCTGTCGGTCTGGGTGAGCTGTGCTGAATATTTCAATGCAGCCAATTTTGCCTTCGTAATGTATCCGGGTTTGACATGGGGAGCAGCTGGATTAATTGAGAAACATGGCACCGAAGAGCAGAAGAACAAGTATATGTACAGGATGTATACCGGTGAATGGAGCGGCACCATGTGCCTGACCGAGCCGGGTGCAGGGAGTGATGTGGGCGCTACAAGGACGACAGCCAAAAGACTGCCCGATGGCACGTTCAGTATCACAGGCACAAAGAGCTTTATCTCCTCCGGGGATCATGATCTTACCGAGCAGATTATACATCCCGTACTTGCCAGGATCGAAGGGGATCCCCCGGGCACTGGCGGAATCTCCATCTTTCTTGTTCCCAAATACAGGGTGAATGATGATGGTTCCCTGGGTGAGCTTAACGATGTCATAACAGGGAACATTGAGCACAAAATGGGGATCAAGGGTTCCGCTACATGCACGCTCAATTTCGGCGAGGAGGGGAATTGCATCGGTGAACTTCTGGGTGAAGAACGTAAGGGCATGAGAATCATGTTCCAGATGATGAATGAAGCTAGGCTGGAAGTGGGGATGCAGGGTCTGGGTCACGCTACCGCCGCTTACGAACACGCGCTGCAATATGCAAAAGAGAGAATCCAGAGCAAACCGATCTGGGAGTTTACGAACCCCAATGCCGCATCCGTTCCCATTATTCAGCATCCCGATGTAAGGCGGATGCTTCTCTGGATGAAGGCCTATGTGGAAGGCATGAGGGCGTTGAACAGCTTTGTCGCATTCTGTATCGACATGGAGCATATTGCTGGAACTGAAGAGGAAAAGAAAAAATGGGAAGGATTTATTGAAATCCTGACACCTGTCTGCAAGGCCTTCTGTTCGGATATGGGCGTGGAGATATGCTCGCTTGCGATCGATGTATATGGCGGCTATGGTTACATTTCCGAATATCCGGTTGAACAGTATATGAGGGATTGTAAGATTGCCTGTCTTTACGAGGGGACAAACGGCATTCAGGCGCTCGACCTTGTCGGCAGGAAACTGGCTCAGAACAAAGGCGCGAATGTAAAAGCCCTTTTTGACGAAATTGCCGGCACAATTGAGAAGGTCAAGAAGGTTGAAGAACTGAAG
>JAUVKS010000109.1 GCA_030596145.1 Pseudomonadota bacterium
GTATAGCCGTCAAAAGCTGCATGAAGTTTTGGGAATATGATTCACACTCAGAATTATATTCCCAAAGGGGTCAAATCATGAGGATGCTATTTTGACGACTCTACATACTCCACAATCTTTTCGGCAATCCTTTTTATGGTAAGTTCAAACTTGTCCTCGTTTTTCTCCAGCAGTGTTATCCTGAACCCGAGAAGTGATGTGAAAAAGGATGTCAGGGGTACCACGCATATCCCTGTGGAACCGAGCAGGTAATAGACGAAGCGTTTGTCAGGCTCAATCTTGACGCTTACTATCTCTTCAATGTACTGCTTAAGGTCGTTTTGTTCTATAGGTAGTGTCTGCCCGTTGTTGAGAACCGAGTCCTTGAAAACCACACTCATGTAAAAAGCACCATTGGTCCTGTTGACCACAATATATGGGACATCCTTGAAGATATTGTACGCAATATTGGAAAGTCTTTCATATTGGTTGATACGGTCTTTCAGGTATTTCTCGTACTCGGGATGGGGTATAAGTCTCGGAATTGCCAACTGCGGCAGTGTTGTGGAGCAGACCTCCGACATCTTTTGATTCAGGATAGTGTTGATAAATCTCTTAAAGCCCTCATCCTTGTCGGCATTATACACTTCTATCCACCCGCATCGTGATCCTGGCCACGGGAATTCTTTTGAGATACCCTTCATGCTGATACCAGGCACATCCTCAATGATGTCGGATAGGGGAACCGTTTTTTCTCCATTGTATACAATATTGTTGTATATTTCGTCACAAACGATAAAAAGCTCGTATTCCCTGGCAATCTTCACGATTTTCCTCAGTATTTCCTCGGGATAGACAAATCCAGTTGGGTTGTCAGGATTGATGATGAGGATGCCAACAATCGTTTTGTGTTTTTTTACCTTATCTTCCAGATCCTTTATATCCGGGCACCAGTTGTTATACGGATCCATCTTGTAGGTATTTGGAGGGAAGGAGGCATGGAGAACTTCCGCAAGAAGATGGGTGGAATAGGTCGGCTCGGGCATGATAATCCGTGCGTCACTGCGCATTGAGCTGTACGTCCGTGCAATGGCATCACCAAGGCCGTTAAAAAATATAATGTCTTCGCTATCTATCTTTATCTTACCCCTTTTGTTTACCTGATCCGCGAGAAACTCTCTGGTCTCGACAATCCCTTTTGTGGGGGAATATGCGTACGAAAGATCTTCCTGTAAAATGTCCGTCAGGCCTTCTTTCATCCATTCGGGTATTTTTTCCCCCTTCTGCACAGGATCACCTATATTTTCCCAGGTAACCTCGATGCCGTAATTACTTAACTTGTTTGCTACACCTACGATATTTCGTATTTCATAGGTAAGACCGTCATCCCTTCTTGCAATATCAAATCTCATAATCTCCTCTTTACAGCCGTACTTGTTATTTAGTATGAACCTAAAATCTCTATTACAATTTACATATAAAATCTACTGTTTTTTAGGTTATATTTAAAATTCTCATCTTAAGGTTTTTAATTATGGTTTACAAACGTTGTTTTACTTTTCCTTGACACACAATTTCCAGTTCCCTATACTCCATCGTTCAAAAAGCGAGTACTACCAAAAAATAGAGAGAGTACAATGAAAGACACTATTACATTACTGAAAACATACCTCGACGAGGCAAATTTGAACAAGCTCCTGGAACTTAAGAATCGAAAGCTCCATAACTTTGTGGCTGGTGCCATCGAGTTGTGCTGTCCTGACTCAGTCTTTGTCTGCACTGACTCGCAGGCTGACATTGCCTATATCCGTCAGCTTGCCCTCGATCAGGGAGAAGAAACTGCGCTTGAAATTGAAGGTCATACTATTCATTTCGACGGCTATTACGATCAAGCTCGCGACAAGTCTAACACCAAATATCTCGTGCCTGAAGGCATGGATCTCGGCGCTAATATCAATGCTATAGACAAAGCATCCGGTGAAACTGAAGTTCACGAGATCCTAAAAGGGAGTATGAAAGGGAAGCAGATGCTTGTAAGGTTTCTCTGTCTTGGCCCGACCAATTCGGAGTTTTGCATTTCCTGCTGCCAGATTACCGACTCCGCCTATGTGGCACATAGTGAAAGTCTGCTTTACCGTCCAAGTTATGAGCAGTTTAAATCCATTGGAGACTCACCAGATTTTTTTAGCATCCTCCACTCTGCCGGTGAGCTCGAAAATAATGTAAGTAAAAACGTCGATAAACGTCGTGTTTACGTAGATCTGGAAGAAGAACTTGTCTACAGTGTGAACACTCAATATGCCGGAAATACCGTCGGTCTAAAGAAGTTGTCGTTGCGACTTGCCATCCGGAGAGCAGCCCGTGAAGCCTGGCTTGCCGAACACATGTTTATACTCGGTGTTAATGGCCCCGGCGGCCGTGTAACCTACTTGACGGGCGCATACCCCAGCATGTGCGGTAAAACATCGACGGCTATGTTGCCCGGCGAATATATACTCGGTGACGACCTGGCTTATCTCCGCGAGCGAGATGGAAAAGTCTATGGGGCCAACGCCGAAAGTGGCATCTTTGGTATTGTTACGGACATAAACTCGGTAGATGATCCGCTTATATTTAAAGCCCTCACCACCTCTCGTGAGGTCATTTTTTCAAATGTCCTTGTTGCTGACGGTGTACCCTGCTGGCTCGGTGATGGCCGCGAAGCGCCGAAAAAGGGAACAAATCATTCAGGTGAGTGGTTTGAAGGAAAGAAGGATGCAGAAGGCAACATAATTCCACTCGCCCACAAAAACGCCCGCTACACCGTTAGCCAGGTTGAGCTGGACAATTGTGATCCTAACCTTGAAAACCCTGATGGGGTGTTGATCTCAGGCGTAATTTACGGCGGTCGTGATTCTGATATTTCTGTTCCCTGCGAGCAATCCTTTGACTGGGTCCATGGTGTCATCACAAAAGGTGCGAGCCTTGAGTCCGAAACTACAGCCGCCACACTTGACAGGGAGGGTGTGCTTTCTTTTAATCCCATGTCCAATCTTGATTTTCTCTCAATGCCCATAGCTCAATACGTGCAGATGCATCTCGACTTTGTCAAAAATCTGGACGCGGTACCCATTATCTTCGCCGTGAATTATTTTCAAAGGGAGGAAGGTAATTTCTTGACGGGTATGCAGGACAAGCATGTCTGGGTTAAGTGGATGGAACTGCGCATTCACAATGAAATCGATGCTATCAAAACACCGACAGGGCTGATTCCGCTCTTTGATGATCTGAAAAGGCTTTTCAAGGAGGTTCTGGATCTGGAATACACCCTGGAATTTTACATCAAGCAATTTATCTGTCACGTCCCGGAAAACCTGGCAAAAATTGATCGTATAGAAAAAATTTACGGTGAGGTTATTGGCACTCCTGAGATTTTCTTTAAAGTACTGGGTGCACAGCGCCAGCGATTAAAAGAAGCACAGGCCAGGTATGGTGAGCGCATTTCGCCACTGGATTACTAATGAAGTAAGTCATGGAAAGATAGATTCACCCGGGAGATGTTTATGTGTACCTGTTAATGAACAGGGAACAACAAACTTTTGTTGTTGATATGAGGAGAGTGAGGAGGGGAAAACATGAAACTTCCTGTAACTACTGAAATTGATCAGGAGCTTTGCAACGGTTGTGGACTTTGCGTGACCATATGTCCGTCCGAGACGCTTTCTCTTATAGATGGCAAGGCAAGGGTAACCGGTGACCATTCCATGCATTGTGACCACTGCGCTGCCATCTGTCCCACGGGTGCGGTGACGGTGCATAGCGTTGACAGGGATGCCCTGAAACTGGTTACTGTTAAGAATAATGACACATGGATTGAATACGGTAATTTTGATGCGGCTTCGCTGGTGCAACTGATGCGTTCCCGCAGGTCGTGTCGCACATTTTCTGATGAACCGGTAAAAAATAATATTTTGGAAGATCTTGTCAAAATTGGCACAACAGCACCATCGGGCACCAACAGCCAGCTCTGGACTTTTACCATCCTGCCTAACCGAGCCGTCGTGGAGAAGTTGGGGAATGCCATAGCCCGGTTCTTCCTGCGACTGAATAAAATTGCCCAAAATCCTTTCATGCGGTTTTTCTCGAAGCTCTTTATGAAGGATGCCCTGGGTATCTATTACCGGGAGTATTACGAGTCGGTAAAGAAAGGTTTAAAGGAGAGAGAAGAAACCTGTCGTGACAGGCTTTTCCACGGTGCGCCGGCTGTAATCATTGTCGGCATGAACCCCGGTGCATCCTGCCCATCCGAAGACGCGCTTTTGGCTTCCCAAAATATTCTTTTTGCCGCGCACGCCATGGGATTTGGCACCTGTTTGATCGGCTTCGCTGTTGAAGCCATGAAGAGAGATCCCAGAATAAAAAAAATGCTCGGCATTCCGGACGATGAAAGTGTCTACGCCGTCATCGCCGTGGGAAAAACCAAGACACAGTACGCAAGGCTGGCGGGACGAAAAAAAGTTACCCCCCGATATTACACTGGCTAAAGTGCTTTGCCTGACTGCTACTGCCCTGCCCTTCGCGAAATAGAGCACTTTATTTCATAAAATGCCATTAACACCCTATCAAGCATAAATCTTTTCCTTGACTTGCAACCGTCTTTTCGTATATTGCCATAAGCGATGGATGTGAGGAAGAGGGGTGAAATGCCCCCGCTGCCCCGCAGCCGTGAAGGGAACGAAAACCTGAGAAGCCACTGTCATTGGCAGTACCATGATGGGAAGGCGGGTGAGTAGGCAGCCCTGAGCCGGAAGACCTGTCCATCGGAAAATTTGAAACCTTTGAAAAACGTTCGATTTTGCAAAGGTTTCACTTCCTCGAGGGAGGGGTACCATGACAACATCCTTTCATTATTACCTTTCTGATATTTACTCCTTCACTCAGCGAAGTTTTGAATTGTAGGGTCGGGTTTTACACCCGACCGAAACGGTGGCAGGTAAAATGCCACCCTACCTTACCTACAGTGCAGCAGTGAGAAGAAAATGGCCTACAAAGCAGTAACGCTTCCCAGAGTGATTAAGATCTGCATCTTGCTGATTATGGTTTTTCTTGCCGTCATGGTTATATCTTTGCTTGTGGGAACGGCTAAAATAGAGATCATCACCGGCCTTAAAGGACTTTTATACGGATGGCGTGAAAATTATTCGGGGTTGACACCATCGGAAAGGACCATCATTTTCTCCATCCGGCTTCCGCGGATCATTTTTGCCGGCATTGTCGGCGCCTCCCTTTCCATAGCCGGAGTTGTCTTTCAGGCGCTTCTTCGAAATCCCCTGGCGGATCCCTATATACTCGGAATCTCCGGCGGGTCGGCTGTCGGGGCCATTGCCGGCATTATAATCGGCGCCGGTGTTGTCCCGTTCGGTATCCCCGGTCTGGCATTTTTGGGGGCAATTCTGACCGTTATTCTGGTCTTCGGAATCGCCAAAACGGGGCGTGAACTGCAGTCCAATACACTTCTTCTCGCCGGGGTTATCGTCAATGCATTTTTTGCCGCCGTCATCATGTTTATGATCTCCACCAGCAGAAACGCTGACCTGCACAATATCATGTTCTGGCTGATGGGTGACCTGAGTCTGGCAACTGGCGGTGAGATAATCCTGACCGGTCTCTTTCTGATTGCAGGGTTTATCATCATTTATATCTATTCAAGACCCCTGAATCTGATCGTAACGGGAGAAGAAACGGCTATACAATTGGGCGTAAATGTGGAGAGGACAAAGAAGATACTCTTTCTTGTGGCCTCGCTCACAACCGGCGTGGCCGTATCGGTCAGCGGAATCATCGGGTTTGTCGGTCTGATCATCCCCCACATTATGAGGATGCTGCTCGGCTCTGATCACAGACTACTACTGCCGGCATCTTTGCTTTTCGGCGCGTCATTTCTTGCCGTGGCCGACACCATAGCCAGGACCGTAATTGCCCCCACCGAACTGCCGGTAGGGGTAATCACCGCTCTCTGCGGCGCCCCCTTTTTCATATATCTCTTGCGCAGGAGGACTATCTGACCCATGCCGATTGTGCACGTAAAAGAGATTGGATTCAGATACACCGATGAATGGGTCCTTAAAGATATCTCCTTCGAAATCAAAGATGGAGAATTCTTGGGGATAATCGGGCCCAATGGTTCCGGCAAGACAACTCTCCTGAAGATTATAGACAGGATACTCATTCCTCAGGAAGGAAGCGTATGGCTAAGCGGCGTTAATATTAATGAAATAAAAAGGAATACCCTGGCCAGGCTCATCGCGGTAGTCCCGCAGGACTCCCCCATGACATTCTCCTTCAGTGTCGAGGAGATAGTCTTGATGGGCAGAGCCCCCCACTTAGGAAAACTGAGGTTTGAGGGGAAGAAAGATTTCGAGATAGCCCGCGGGGCGATGGAGCTGACCGATACCCTCCCATTTGCCAACAGAAGTGTCAATGAACTCTCCGGCGGCGAAAAGCAGAGGATACTGATAGCTCGGTCACTGGCGCAACAACCACAAATTATACTTCTCGATGAATCAACGGCCTTTCTCGACATCAAGCATCAAATAGATTTTTTTGATTTGATAAAAACCCTGAACAAGAAACAGGGGCTAACGGTTATTTCCGTAACCCACGATA
>JAUVKS010000075.1 GCA_030596145.1 Pseudomonadota bacterium
CCTGTTGCCTTCAAAATCTCGTCTACGGTTAGTGTACAGTTCATCTTTAGAGTTCAGAGTTTAAAGTTTAGGATCATTTTAACTTTAGTTCACTTTAGTCACTTTAAGCTTTAGGCAATTTTTTAAGCGCTTCCCTGCTTATCACTCTGTCGTCGAAGGAGATCCGACGATCTCCTATGATCTGGTAATCTTCGTGTCCCTTTCCTGCAATTAGGACAATATCTGAAACATCAGCAATGGCAATTGCAAGCTCGATTGCCGCCTTTCGATCGGGAATGATAACGTAGCCTTTTTCGTCAAAATTTTTTGTCAGATTTTTCGGGGAATGCTTTTTTGTGTCACCCAGTATCCCCTTTTCTATCTCATTTATGATCATAAGAGGGTCTTCAGTTCTTGGATTATCGGAAGTAATTATGGCAAGCTCGCTTAGTGTTGTGGCAACATTTCCCATGAGTGGTCTCTTCCCGTGGTCCCTGTCACCACCACACCCGAAGACCGTGATAATCTTCTTCTCGAATCTGGATAAGTTTTGTAGTACCTTCTTCAGGGCATCTTCCGTGTGGGCATAGTCTACAAAAACTGCTGGTTGCCCTGGTTTGCTCACCTTTTCCAGACGTCCCGGTATTTTTTTTAGGTTTTCTATGCCAGCCCGAATATGCTCTTCTGAAATTTGAAGTGAAGAGGCTGCTGCTGTTGCAGTCAGGATATTATAAAGATTGAACTTTCCGATCATCGGAGAGTTGATGGTATAATTGCCGTGATGAGTTTTGATTTCCGCCTTTATCCCTTCTGGTGAGAGGATGAAATTCCGAGCTGAAACATCACATTCATTCTCGATACCGAAGGACAGAGCCTTTTTGCCAGTTTCCTTAAAAAGTCTCTGTCCCCAGGGATCATCTACATTTATAATCATCTTTTCGCCGATGTTGAGTATCTCTTGGAAAAGTATTTTCTTCGCCAGAAAGTATCTTTCCATAGTATTGTGATAATCAAGATGTTCCTGAGAAAGATTTGTAAATATTCCCAGGTCGAACTCACAGCTATTAACCCTTTTCAGATCGAGTGAATGAGAACTTACCTCTAAGATTACATGAGTTACTCCGGAGTCCACCATCTTCCTCAGCGTCCTATGCAAGTCGAGGGACTGCGGTGTCGTAATGAAGGCGGGGAATACATTTCCGTCAAATCGATAGTTGACCGTTCCTATTACCCCGACTGAGAGCCCCGCCGCATTGAAGATCGATTCTAAAATATAACTTACCGTCGTCTTTCCATTTGTCCCGGTTATGCCTATTAAACATAAATCAGCAGAGGGATTCCGATAGAAGATTTTCCCCAGTATGCCAAGAGCCTGCCTGCTGTCCGCAACCTTTATGGAAGTTATCCGCGGTTTTGTGTGGATATCCTTTTCATGTACGATATATCTTGCTCCACCCTTTAGCGCGTCGGAAATATAGTCGTGGCCATCAGACATGTGGCCGCAAATGGCAACGAATAAAGACCCCTCCCCACACTGCCTGGAATCATAACAAATGGAAGAAACATCACCCGAGGTGTCTCCTGATATCTGAAGGATATCGAGACCTTTTGTTAAACGAGATAGTTGCAAATCAATTCCTCTTAATATAGTTCTGAGTTCAGAGTTCCGAGTTCAAAGTTAGTTTCGAGTTCTGAATTTTTTAACTCTGAACTTTGAACCCGGAACTTTGAACTATGTCATTAAGATCCGTTGCTGAAGAAAACCGTGCAGGACCGATGGTTCTTTATCGGAACGCCAGGAGATGGGTTCTGGCTCACTGCCCAGCCGCTTCCCACGATCTTCAAGTCAAATTTCTTTTCCTGTGACAATTTTAGTACATTCCTCATGGACATGCCCCTAAAGTCCAGCATGGTTGCATCTCTATGTTCTTTGGCGGTGTCTCTGGGGCCTCTGGTGGTGTCTCTGGGGGGGGCTCCGGGGTCAGACCCACCTACACACTTGACAACATAATCTATCATTTGTGTGGGATTAACCTCAGGTGTGCATACTGTCAACTGTGTAGGCCTGATCCCATCAGAGACGTCAGAGACCCCATACGACAAGTACGATATCTGCTCCGCAATATTCTTGAAGACGGGGGCTGCTGCTACTCCTCCCCATCTGGGACTTGCGGGTTCATCAAGCACTACGAGAATAGCTACTTGCGGATTCTCAGCAGGGAAAAATCCCATAAAGGATGTTTTCACCTTATCATGTGAATACCTACCTTCTGCAAAATCGAATTTTTGAGATGTCCCGGTCTTTCCTGCCACGGCAACATCCGCGATCCGGGCATTCCTGCCGGTACCGCCTTCATCCTCTACAACATCCGTGAGAATAGAGGTAACTCTTCTGGCGGTGGCGGAAGAGACCACCCTCCTTGCAACGGCAGGTGCAAATTCCTTAACAATCCGGCCTTTCTGATCAATCAATCCACGAACAACATGAGGTTTCATTAAAACGCCATCATTAGCAATGGCAGAAAGGGCAGTAATCAACTGTATCGCAGTTACTGAAACCCCCTGACCAAAGGCTATTGTTGCCGTGTCAACCTTTGTCCAGTTTTCAGGTTTTCTGATAATTCCGGGAGATTCACCGGGGAGGTCTATCTCCGTTTTGGAGCCAAATCCAAAATTCATGATGTATTGATGAAAATTTTCTTTGCCCAGTATTTCCAGTACCTTAACGGCACCAATGTTGCTTGAATATTTAAGGATTTCACGAAAGGAAAGCTCCTCATGTTTTTTTACGTCACGTATTGTTTTGTTCCCCACCCGATAAGCACCATTTTCACAGTAAAACATATCAAATTCCTCTACCGTACTTTCCTCAAGTGCCGCAGCTGCCAGAAATGGCTTGAATATTGAACCGGGGTCAAAACAATCCGTGATCACTCTGTTTCTCCATGCTCCGGGGGAATGTCTGAAAAAGGTATTGGGGTTAAAGCCTGGCTCATTAACCATTGCAAGTATCCCACCCGTTCTTGGATCCATGACAATAGCAATTCCCCCCTTTGCCCCTGTTTTCCTTACAGCGTTATTCAACTGTGATTCAACTAAATGTTGAATTCTGCTATCAATGGTAAGGATCAGGTTACAGCTTTCGTTCTGCTTTCCAATAGTCGAGCTCTCACTTAGAAAGATTTTCTTTCCCTTTGCATCCCTTCCCCACAGGAAATTCCCCGGTTTTCCTTTTAAATAGCTGTCATATTTCAGTTCCAACCCCTCAAGTCCTGTAGAGTCTAAGCCCACGAATCCAAGGAGTTGACCTGCCAGTCTTCTATTTGGATAAAATCGTTTCGGCTCCTTTATTAAATAAACGTCATCAATATTTAGGGCACTTACATTGCTGGCCTGATCTGGGGAGATCCTTCTTGCTATCCAGCAAAAGTTCTTAGAGCTTGAAAGCTTTTTCAGGATGGCTTTTCTTTTCATGCCGAGAACTGACGAAAGTTTTGAAGAAACCATGCGATGGTTATTTATTTTCGATGGATTTGCGCAGACTGAATCCACCATTATACTCGCAGCAAGTTTCTTTCCATTTCGATCAAGTATAAGGCCCCTTTCATGTTGAAACTGGAGGGTCTTTGTGTGCTGCCTTTCCGCTTGCGCTTTAAGGGTGTCCCCGGAAAGAATCTGGAGCTGAAATGCCCTTGATATCAAGGCGATAAACAATACCAGGAAAAACACCAGCAAGGTTATTGCCCTGAACCGCAACCATTTTCTTGATTTTCTGGTCATTTTAGAAAGACAACCTGTTCCCTTTCAGGGTAGTGCATCTTTAATTTATCTTTAGCAATTCCCTCGATACGCTGAGGTGACTTCAGGGTAGCGTATTCAACTTTTAACTTTTTATTTTCCGCCAGGAGGCTGTCTCTGATGCTCATTTTTTCCGCTATCAAATAGTTTAGCTCTGTATAATGCAGATGTGACCAGACATAAATGAGAGCGGTTGCCATAAGAACCAGGCTAACAATGATCATTGTGGAAAACCTCAACCCCACATCTTCTTTTTTCCCATCATACTTGGAAGCTCTTGCCATTAACATTCCTCAAATTTTCATAGCCGTCCTCAGCTTGGCACTCCTTGCTTTCGGATTAGCATCCAATTCGGCATTGCTGGGTGTGGTTGGTTTTTTAGTTAACACCTTCAACTTCGGTTCTCTGTCACAGACACAAATTGGAAAATCAGAAGGGCAGATGCATCCCTTTTCCCAGGAACGGAACAGGTTCTTTACAATTCTATCCTCAAGAGAATGAAATGAAATTATGGAAAATTTGCCTCCTCTGTTGAGCACGGTAATGCCATCATTTATTGCCCTGTGAAGGTTTAAAAGTTCGTTGTTAACTGCAATTCTTAAGGCTTGGAAGGTTTTGGTTGCGGGATGTATTCTCTTCCGCTTTAACTGAGGAGGTAGTGCCTGTACCACAATCGCAGCAAGCTCTTTGGTTGTCTTTATCGGAGATGCTTTCCTTTTTGCCGAAATAGCTCTAACAATCCTTCCAGCCATTATCTCTTCGCCATATTTTCTTATTATCCTTTCTAATTCTTTATCTGAAAGTGTATTTACAAGATCACAAGCGTTCAAAGACTGTCTGCGATCCATACGCATATCGAGCAGCGCGTCTAATGAGAAACTGAAACCCCTGTCCGCCGTTTCAAGCTGGTGGGAGGAAACGCCGAGATCGAGCAGTATCCCGTCAACCTTTTTTATATTCAGGTCAGCTAATATTTCACCGATATCTGCAAAATTGCCTTTAACAAGGATCTTTCTGTTGCCAAATGGCTCCAATCTCCGCCGCGATTCCACAAGCGCGTCATCATCTGCGTCGATTCCGATAAGCACTCCGTCGGGAGCTGTTTTTTGCAGTATGTGATAGGCATGTCCCCCTCCTCCTAAGGTGCCATCAAGATAAATCCCCCCCGGTCTGCAATTGAGAGAATCTACAACCTCCTTTAGCATTACAGGTTTATGGAAGAGAGATTCCATACTGTTTATATTCCGAGATCGGCCATATATTCGCTGAAGCTGTCAATGTCGACGGATGTTTTGTTTATCTCATCCTCCCAGCGTTCTTTGCTCCATATCTCAATGACTTTAATCATCCCTGTAAGGACGACATCTTTTTCAAGTTTTGCAAATTCCCGAAGAGTTGGCGGGATAAGGACTCTTCCCTGACTGTCAAAGGTGCAGTCGACTGCGCCGGACATAAAAAAGCGTTGGAATCTCCTTACTTCTCTTCTCAGTATTGATTGGTGACTGACCTTTTCTTCTATTATCCTCCATTCATCATAGGGAAAGACCATCAAGTAGCCATCCCAGTTCGTGATCACCATCTTGTTGTCATATTTATCGGCGAAAACTTCGCGAAGTTTGGCAGGGAAAATTATTCTACCCTTGCCATCTATCGTGTGATGATATCTTCCTCTGAATACGGACATTTCAGGCAAATCCCCCCACAATCATCCACTTTTCTCCACCATGATGCCACTATAAGGAGGGATTTGTTGTTTGTCAAGAAAAAATTTAGTGTTTTCTTCTTTTAATCTGATATTTTATGACGGCTTTATTGTGAGAGGCAAGATCAGATGAAAAATGGTGGGAACCGTTATTTTTGGATACAAAATAAAGATAATCAACGGGTGCTGGATAAAGGGTTGCAAGTAAGGAGTCTATGCCGGGATTTGAAATAGGGCCGGGTGGCAATCCCTTTATTCGATATGTGTTATAAGGTGTTTTTTCTCTTAAGTGATTCTTTTTTATATTTCCATCAAAGTGTTTAAGTCCGTAAATAACAGTGGGATCACTTTGCAGCCTCATCCCCGTTTTCAATCTGTTATGGAAAACAGCGGATATCAGTTTCTTTTCTTCCTTTGTTCCTCCTTCCTTTTCGATAATAGATGCCAGGGTAACGAATTCAGCAGTGGTGAATCCGAATTGATGCGCTCTTTTCAACATCTCGGGTGTTACCACCTGTCGGAATCGGTTGACCATAAATCTGATAATTTTCTTTGGACCCACTGATCGGCTTAGGATGTAAGTGTCCGGGAATAGATATCCTTCAACACTTGGACCCTCTATTCCGAGAGATGAAACGAATTGGGGATTTGATGCCATCTTAATAAATGCTTCCTCATCGGCGAGATTGGTGGAAGCAAGGCGAGCGGCTATCTTGCGTATGTTAAAGCCTTCAGGTATGGATACCCGATATCCTTTAATTTTACCATTTATCAATTTATCGACGATCTCTGCCGGGGACATGGAACTGCTCAGATCATATTCTCCCGCTCTGATATTGGTTGGGGCGTCTTTCAGCCTTGCCAGCAGATGAAACAACCTTTTGTGTTTTATTAATCCTGCTTCCTCGAGGATGCCGGTAACATCAGGATAGTTGGCCCCTATGGGGATTTCTATCGTAACGGATACGTTCAGACTGTCTACAGGGGTTTCTGCATAATTTGAGAAGATTGCATAGAGAACAAAAGGGACTATTATGCAGATGATAGCTATAAGAAATTTATTTTCGTTTATGAACCGCATAGTGTGTTTTTAGTAAAGAGTATCTATTCTTTTTCTACCGTTGTTGAGACCGAGTATCCGCATAACCGCGCTTTACTATCACGGCAGTAGATTATTGACAATATCTTTCTCACAGTGGAGAGTGGGTGCGGTTTTTCTTATTGTGTGAACTCGGGGATTTTGCTATCTTCCTCTCATGAAACACATAATTATGGGTACAGCCGGGCATGTCGATCATGGGAAAACTGCACTGATCAAAGCACTTACTGGTGTGGATACAGACAGGCTGAAGGAAGAAAAGGAGAGGGGAATCACCATCGAGCTTGGTTTTGCCTCACTCACACTCGAAAGCGGGCAGAAACTCGGGATAGTGGACGTGCCAGGTCATGAAAAATTTGTGAAAAACATGGTTGCTGGAGCTGGTGGAATTGATTTGGTTGTTCTTGTCATAGCGGCGGATGAGGGTGTAATGCCCCAGACGAGGGAGCATTTCGATATATGCGCACTTCTGGGTATAAAGAACGGCCTGGTCGCCCTCACCAAGATTGACCTTGTTGACAGTGAGTGGCTTGATCTTGTTGAAGAAGATGTCCGGGGATTCCTAGCAGGAACGTTCATGGAGGAGTCTCCTATTATACCTCTCTCTGTTGTTACGGGTGAAGGTTTTCCGGAATTTCTTTCCACATTGGATAAAACAATTATGCGGATTGAAGCACACCCCGACACAGGTCTTTTCAGGCTTCCAGTTGACAGGGTGTTCACAATGAAAGGATTCGGGACGGTAGTAACGGGAACCTTGATGTCAGGTAAGGTGAATGTAGGAGAAGCGGTGGAAATATTGCCCAAGCGGGTGACAGCAAAAATCAGAGGAATTCAGGTACACAATGAAAGCGTAACCGTAGCTGAGGCAGGACAGAGAACCGCGATAAATCTGCAGGGGACCGAAAGAACGCAGATACCCAGGGGCGATATTCTTGCCCATCAAGGTGTTTTTACCCCGTCAAATCGATTTGATATAGACTTCAAGTATCTATCCTCTGCTGACAAAAAGTTAAAGAGCAGGACACTTGTCAGGCTTCACTCGGGAACCAGCGAAATTATCTCGAGAATCATTCTCATCGGCAGGGATGAGATGGAACCGGGAGAGACATGTTATGCCCAGGTTATTCTTGGAACTCCGACAGTTACAATGGCAGGGGACAGGTTCGTCATGAGGAGCTATTCTCCTGTCTGGACGATCGGTGGCGGCGAAATCCTTGATCCTCTTCCCGGAAAACATAAAAGATATTCTGACAGTGTGCTCGATGATTTTAACATATTGCGCAATGGCACTGATCTGGAAAGAACAACTGTAATCATGGATCGCGCCGGTCTCACCGGTATCTCGTTCCAGGAGCTT
>JAUVKS010000031.1 GCA_030596145.1 Pseudomonadota bacterium
AAACATGCGTTAGTTCCTGTTTATTCTTTTTTAACAAAAGAAGATCAAGTCAAAGTTATTGATAAAATACATTCTGAAGAAAAAAACAGTGTTGTAATGATAGATGAAATAAAAAATGAACTTGCACGCAATCATGATGTGAGCTGGTATTCTGTTCGTTGCTCTAATTTTGGAATGTTGCATTCTTACAGTACTATGATCAGTACCGAAAAAAGTTATTGGATACCTTTTAGTACGTTTGAGTAAAAACAGATGTTGATGAAAACGAGAATACCTGGAAGACAGTGAAGATCAATCTATATTTATAAATAGAGGCGTTGTTGCTATGGGGGGATAAAATGAAAAATGACTTCCGCAAGCGTATTTATAACAACTTGAGTGACTTTCTTTCTGATTTCCTGAGTTTTATTATAAATAGTTTTGTATATGTTAGAAGTGTTAAGAACAAGGGAATCAACCGTAAATTAAGGGAAAAACTGATGGTGGCTGTCAGTGGTGTACTTGGGTGTAAGTATTGTGCATGGTTACATTCGGAGATGGCTCTTTCTCATGGTGTTGATGCTGGAGATATACAGAGATTATTATCAAATGAACTGGGTGATTTCTCGAAGGAGGAAGCTATTGCACTTGCCTTTGCTCAACATTATAGCGAAACAGGAGGAAGGGCTCAAGAACAGGCGAGACAAAGACTTTATAAATACTACGGCCGGGAAAAAGCGAGAGATATCTTAGGCTACATACAGATAATCTATTTTGGGAACCTGGCTGGAAATACTGTTGATGCCCTTCTTGAGCGCTTAAAGGGACATCCCGTAGAGGGGAGTAATTCATGGGATGAATTGATTATCTTTTTACTAGCTGGCCCTTATTATCTTGGCATACTTCCATTGCTTGCTCATACACTAGGCTATATAAACAGAAGAAACAAAAGGTCGGTTGGGTAAATTTTTTATTTTAGATTATAATAAATTCTCACTATAGGATATGCCCCTGCACCTGCGTGTTCCTTTCAAGATCATTGAATGTCCCCATGCGTTTGATTTTATAAAGAGGGGCTAAAGAGGGGCTGGAAGAGAATCCTCAGAGATTTCGGGTTCCAGACATTTCAGGAACACCTGTTCTTCTGGAATTACGTAAGGCTCCCCGAAGCATCTTTATGGGAGTTATCCTTCAATCATTTCAAAAAACCGCATATGTCCCTAAAAATGCTGGAGAAAGATGTATCTTGGGTCTTTATGGGGAAACAGAAAAACGCGGAGCCACGGCCGCTCTGTAAAAACTGGGTTGTTGAACACCGGAAAAAATCACACTGAGGGAGGTATGATGAAATTAATCAGTATTTGTCTTTATATTTAAAATCATATTTCATTGTTGCGATTTTAGGTATGAGCCAAGCGATATAAACACTAATGAACATAGGTATAGCGTAACTCCATCCTAACTTTATCACGTCCATGAGGTACTTCTGTGGACTCTGGAGAAAGTAGTACATGAGATCACTCAAATTCCATGTCCCTTCTGCTTCCATAAGCCACACTGTTGATCGGAGATAATAAGATGAGGTAGCAATTGCAAGAGCAATGATATAAATTATAAACGGTTTCCAGAACTTTTTTGCAAATCCTTTCATTACCATTACTCCCGCTACTAAGCCGATAAGAAAATGGCCTATAAGCAATATCCATCGTCCAGTATTGCCTATCCCTGTGTCAACAATCTGGGAAACGAGCCCTACGGAAACAGAAACCAAAGGACCTCCAAGAAATGCTGAAATAAAAGTCCCGAAATATCTCCATCCACCAAAACCACTAAGGGACAAATTAACCCCTACGCTAACTAGAAATACTATACCCATGAAGATAATATTTTTATATTTCATACTTTCCTCTTTTTTGTATCTATCTAAAACCTTTCAACCATGCTGGCTGGATGTAGAACACGGAAATTATTTCGCCAATACTTCAACAATAAAGATGGATTATCGTCAGATGTTGTGTATGGAACCATTAGACCACAATCCGGTTTCCTTCAATACCTATTGATAAACTTTGTTCCTTCAACCACTTTTTCTAACTTTTCATAATCGGACGTTGCCATCTTCTCTGGACACACCGGCAAAGCTGGAATGCTATGGCCAAGATTGTTCCTCTTACTTTGAGGTGCTGGGCGATTGAGTTAACAATCGCCCAGAGGATACACCACCTGATATTTCAAACACAACTTTTGATTATATCTCAAATAAAAAATTGAAAATAGTTTTCCAGTAGATTCTATTAGTCTTTGTAAAGATAGACCCCGCCCGGCATATTGAACTTTTCCGGGTACCACAACCGTGTCCACCATCTCATTTGTTGTACTTCATCAGCTTCGTAGATGTGTACCAAGTCATTTCCGCAGATCGATTTGATTTTTTTTCTACACTGATTAATATCCGCTAAACCTTCCGGCGCTATCAAAGTAAATTTGATGAGACTATCACTGTGGTAGTAAACCAGATTGAAGTCGTTTGCCCTCGCAAAATCATATACCATATCTACCCTTCTACTGTCGGTTGTGGCATTCTTCAGTTGCACAAAGAAGAAATGGCGATCAACCCCAAGTGCTTTCCAATTGAATGCCCAAAAGGGGCCCAAAAGAATTTTGCTGTCGCGCAATGCACCTAACAGCGATATCAGGTCTTTCTCCGATTTTCCTGAGATCTTAGCAATTTTCTTCCAATTAAATTGCTTTTCCAAGGGTAATTTCTTATTCCATGCCTTGATAATTTTTACATCTTCTGATGTCATTTTACCATTTGTAACTGCCGGAAGAGCATCGAAATTGGATGGGTAGGCTACATCGCACATCATAGCTTCCTCAGGCACGGCGTAAGCATTAGACATTCCATGTCTTATCTGTGCCGACGCAGGCAGAAGGATGTAACTTTCAACAGCGTCATCCTCAAGAATGGGTCTTTCATTTTTGTACCATGACTCCCAGCTGTCAACGTGATAACCTGCCCAGTAATCAAAATCGCCGTTTGTCTCATACGAAGTGCAAAATATTTTGTTATCTCGTATTTTTTTTGTGAAAGCCTCTTTCTCGGCAGCTGTTGTACCAGGTTTCAGTTTTATAGCGGCATAGTATACATAGTATGGGAAAAACTTCGCGTCATTGACATTTATGCTCATTAGAGGTGCGAGATATTCTTTATTTACCATCCTGTTTATTCTATCGGCAACTTTGCTTTTACTCAATCCAGTTTTACTAGCTATATAGTCTAAAGGATACGCTTCCGCACCTGCCTCTTTCATAGCTCCATATATGGCCCCCCGAAGATCGCCAAATTCCTTGTATCCTATTCCACCTGTATCGAACTTGCTATACCCTATGTAAGGCTTCTCTTTAGGTGCAACAGAAGTTGCTGCAGTTGCAGTAGTCATACCTAACATTGTCAGTACAAAAACTGACATGAACAGAAGACTTGCAAATTTTAATACTCTATTCTTTTTCATGTTTATTCCTCCCTTAAAGTTGTTTTTGTTCACACATCCTCATCACGACGTATGTTAACTTCCTATATCTAAGACTTTCGATTATGTTTTAACAAGATCGAAGCCAGTATAGGCAATATATACCTGACAAATTCGAATTTAAAATCATCGTAAAATAGGATAAAAGCCATGTCAAGTAAAAATAACAGCCTTCAACTTAGTAGTGTTGCATGGTCAATCATACTGACTCTGATGATGTGCTCGTATTCTGAATCGCTCCGGTCTCTTCCTGAGTGAAAACCTTGCTTTTTTAATAAACCAGAAGAGGGAGTTGAGATTTTGATCCCCTTTCAAAAAACCAGATACGATACATAATAAATGAGTTCAAGCCCAAAACGAATAAGAACCACCTAGCAGGTGACCTGGAAGATTCTAATCTTACTTTGAATGCCACATCATGTCTCTTCCGCAGATTGTGCATTTTGCCTTGCCTCCTCAATCCTTTTGCAGGCTAGCATGTACCTTATTGCTCTATCCAGTTTTTGGGGACAGCTTCTGTTTCATTTTTCTATTACCCTTTTTGTTTCCTGCGCAATCTTTAATTCCTCATCAGTTGGAATAATAAGGATTTTAGCTTTACTTCCTGGTGAACTAATCTCCCTGATTCCATTTCCGATCATATTGTTTCTTTTAGAATCAATCTCAATGCCCAGTCCGTTCAGGCCGCTGCAACACAGCTCGCGGATGTATGGTGCGTTTTCTCCTATACCTGCCGTAAAAACTACAGCGTCAAGATTTCCTAAGACCGCAAAATACGCGCCGATATACTTTTTTATCCTATAGGCATAAATCTCTAGGGCAATTTTTGCACGATCGTCACCAGCATCTTTTTTATCAATAACTTCACGCATGTCATTTGATCCGCACAGTCCCTTTAGACCACTATCATTATTTAAGAGCCTGTCGATATCTTTGAGAGACATCCCAAAGTGGTCTGCAATGAAAAGTGGAAGTGCCGGATCTATATCACCCGAACGGGTCCCCATCACTAATCCCGCAAGTGGAGTCATGCCCATTGTTGTATCCACGCATTTCCCTTCTTTTATAGCCGCCATGCTGGCCCCATTACCCAGATGTATCGTTATTAAATTTAATTCAGCCAAGGGTTGTTCCATATAATCCGCTGCTCTTTCAGCTATATAAGCATGCGATGTTCCGTGGAAGCCGTAACGGCGAATCCCATTTTTCTTGTACATTTCAAGAGGAAGCGCATAGAGAAATGCCTTCATGGGCATAGTTTGATGAAATGCTGTATCGAATACGGCAACCTGCAGTGTGTCTGGAAAGGTCAATCCGGCTACTTTAATTCCAATTAAATTAGAAGGATTATGCAAGGGAGCCAGGGGGATGTTCTTCTCAATAGCTTTGATTACCGCTTTTTTAATAATCGTTGGCGAATGGAACGCTTCACCACCATGGACAACACGATGTCCAACAGCCGAAATCTCTTTCTTATCTTTAATAGACCCATGTTCTGAATCAACCAGCAGGTCTACAATGCAACTCATTGCCTCATAATGGTCGGCGATCAAACCTTCTTCTGTTTTTTCATCAAATCCGCTGCCATCAGACAGAGCTCTTCTATGAATCAGAAAGCTGGTATCTTCACCAATCTTTTCAACTATGCCTGAAGCCATTACTTTGTGATGATAGTCCATGTCGAAAAGTTTATATTTAATAGACGAACTACCTGTATTGATAACCAGTATCTTCATAATAATTCCTTATAATCCTTTCAGGTTAAGTTTAAATTGCAGTAATTATAACAGCGCAACAATATTTATTTGGTCCATCGCTTGTGTCTTATGGTTTTTCTTCGATACAATTTAAAGCAACAGCATAAGCGATTGCATACGAGTCCTCAAAGGAAAGGGATATAAGCACCTTGGTCACACTCAGACTCTGAGCAATTTTTTTCGCATTTCCCAACAGGTTGATTTCAGGTTTTCCACTGGAGGTATGAAGCACTTCAATGTCTGTCAACCTTACTCCTCCTTTCCAACCTGTTCCAAAGGTTTTTAAGACGGCTTCTTTTGCTGCAAAAAAGACAGACAGATGAGAAACAGCATCTTGGCATTTATATGCGTACTCTATTTCCTTTCGCGTAAATACGAATTTGAGAAATGCTTTTTCATTTCTTTTCAAAGCCTCGTGAACCCTGTTCCTGCTTACAATATCTACTCCTATACCGTAAACCATCGTTGCACCAATTATCTATCAACGGCCTGAACTGCTGTCAAAACGATCGACCCAACGATATCGTCAACAGTGACGCCTCTGGACAAATCACATATGGGTTTTGCAAAACCCTGCAGAAGTGGCCCGATTGCATCTGCATTTGCCAAACGCTGGACCAGTTTATAGGCAATATTCCCCGAATTAAGATCAGGAAAAATCAGGATGTTCGCCTTCCCAGCCACAGGACTTTCTTCTTTGATCTTTTTCTTCGCAATGGCGGGTACAATGGCCGTATCAGCCTGAAATTCCCCATCTACCAAGAACTCGGGCCGTCGTTCGTTTACGATCCGGGTTGCTTGAACGATTTTTTCCACTTGGGGCTCAAGACTGCTACCTTTCGTGGAGAACGAAAGCATGGCTACTCGAGGCTCGCATCCCAATATAGCTCTTGCACTTTCAGCACTCGCTATTGCAATGTCAGCCAGCTCTTCCGCTGTTGGATCAGGCAGTACAGCGCAATCGGCAAAGACCAATTTACCGCCTTCTCCCCCCTTAAAACCGGGGATATTCATGATAAAAAAGCTCGAAGGTGTTGAAACGCCCTCTTTCATACCAATCACCATGGTTCCGGCCATAATGATGGAAGCGGTTTCGTACACTGCCCCTCCTACCATTGCATCTGCATCACCGGCTTTGACCATCATAAGGCCAAAAAAGAGAGGTTTCCTTAAGAGCCTTCTTGCAGCTCCTTCCCGCAGAGTGCTTTGCTCAAGATACAGAGAGACGTAACTCTCAAGGGAGCTCGATTCATCAGGAATAACAATATTCAACTGTGAGATATCAAGGCCGTGTTTTTGTGCTACCTGAAAGATTTTCTCTCGATTTCCGACCAGTATGGGAACGGCAAGGTTCTCCCTCTGCGCGATTATTGCTGCTTCGAGAATTCTAGGCTCCTCAGCTTCGGGGAAAACAACTCGGATTCCCCTCCCGTGAATGGTTTCTTTTAGCTGGCCTATAAAAGTATTCTTTTTTGCCATCTTTAAATCACCTCATCTCAAAAATATTCCCATCTTACTTATTGGTTGCTATCAATCCAAGTGTGTAGTCGATAGCTTCGCCAACTGTGGCATTTCTCCTGGCATCCTCCATATCAATTTCAATGTCGAACTCATCCTCCAGGGTCGCACACATTTCTATGATCTTTATTGATTTGGCCTTGAAATCATTTACAAAGCTTTTATCCCTCGTTACCTGATCTTTTTGTACCTCAAAGACCTCTGCGATAATTTCCATTATTTTTTCTTCGTTTTCATTCACCATCGTTGTTCTCCTTTTTTTACTCAGCAAATGTCGTAGACCTGCCTGCGGTATCTGCTGAATTATTATTTTTGTCTTCCACTGCGGAAGATACAATTAAGGCCTCATTATTTCATGAGATTATCGTAAAATTCAGGAAGCCCCTCCCTTCTGACTATATTTTCACTCATAAATAGAAGAGAGGAATCCATTATGCCTGAAGAGCTATTATCCGATTTTCTTAGCAACTTGTAATTGTCTATGGCGAAGCAACTCCTGGAAGGCTTTTTAAAAGTTTTGTGCATTTCCCCCCATATAGTTTCAATATTTTCTTCTTGAATATTACCGAATGTAACAGGTATAAAATCGCATGGCAGAACCTCGCCCAATGCAGTAACATGTAAACGCGTGCAACCAGCGCCGCAACCCATATATTCTGAGCTTTCTATGTAAGGAAAAGAAAAGATCCTCGGATATTTGTTATTTTGTGCTTTGTTTGCTTCTTTATGTAACGATTTCAGAAAGTTTCGTTCATCTTTTCCCAAGATTACATCATCACAAAAAGCTAACTTGCCTACTGGAACAGGCTCGAAGATTGTAACCTCATCTACACCAAGCTCTTTCATAAATTCCAAAAAACGAAAGATTTCCCCACTGTGAATCCTTTCCTTTGTCACTATGGTTGCCACACACGTGACCAGGGACACTGCTTTCGAATATTGGATGGCCTTTAAAGCAATATCAAAGGCACCGTTATAGCGGCATCCTGCATCATGCTTGCGTGGATCCTTGTTGTCGAGAGATATGTTAATAGAGAATAATCCGGCTTCTTTCAGTGCCTTGGCCTTTTCTTTTGTCAGGGAATATCCTGTTGAAGACAAATTTACAACGGAACGGCTATCTACAGAGCTTATTATATCTGCAATGTCTCTCCTAAGAAGAGGCTCGCCGCCCGTTAGTGAAAAATGGTAGACACCCATTTCTTGTAAAGAGTGTATGGTTTGTATTAACAACGATGCAGGCAGATCACGAACCGTTTTGTCCGAAACACTACAATACTCGCAGTCATAGGGACAATTGTTGGTTATCGCAATTGTTGCAATTTCAGGTACGATTGTACCATGCATGGCACAATGCCAAGCCTTAGCCACGCTTTTGAATGCCATGCTTGGAATCAGTGGAAAATAAGAATTGACAATAATTTTCCCATTTGTCAATTCTAGTTTTTCCCATTTCAATCTACTTACAAGATATTGCCTAAAATGATCCGGGAAATCAAGTAAGAGCCTCGAAATTATACTTGCAACAATATTTTTTGAAATCATCCTTGCATCCTTTGATTTAAACCCGAGCGCTTTCTATCCGGATATGAGATTCCTATTCCCACATCATGACACATTCTCCCCAGTTCTTTTCTTCCATTTTTACCGTCCACATCCTGTGCTGCTTTGTAGCCACCATTTCACTGACTTTTACTATTTCGTCGACCGATTGAAGAATTCCTTTAACATCCTTAATGTCAGAAAGCCCCTGATAAGTTCCCAGAAACAAATCATAGCTGGTATCACTGACCTGGAGAGCAATATTGAACTCAGGATAGTTTTCAACAAGCTCATCCGCCAGTACTATCTTTCTGTCGCTATCCATTTTATCATTGAATTTCACAGCAAAGAAATATGGCTGATAATTAAGCTTCATCCAATTCAAAAACACCGGGCACACAAACAGTCGTTTTTCGTCCAGCACGTGCAGAAGTTTTTCACCCGATTCCCTCTTCTTTGACAGGAAACCTACATTGAGATACTCGGCAATATCTTTTTTCTTCATCATAGACTGAATGATTTGAAGATCTGTCTTATCTAAGACCTTCTGAATTTTCTCCAGCTTTTCAAATTCGCCATTAATTATTGCGGTTTCACGCCAGAATTCATTCTTCATGTCCCAATGATTCATCCTTTCTTGGCGTAGCATTCTTTGAACTGGAAGCAATGTCAGTTCCTCAAGCTCAGGAAGATTATATAGAGATTTCAGAACATTCTTATACAAGTTATCAATGCTTATGATATGTGCACCCATAAAGAAATCATAGTCTCCCTTTGTTTCGAAGCTCGTGCATATATAATCATTGTCTCGAATCATAGTAGATATTTCACGTTTTCTTTCTGGCGATACTCTTTTTTTCAATTTAATAATCATATAAAAAAGACCGAATCCAACCGTTTGCAGGGCTGCATCGGTTGGAAGAAGCAAGAGGTGGTCATTGTACATTTTGTTTATCCTCTTTGTCACTTCATCTATCCCAAGATTGAGGTCTTTGGCTATTGTCTCTTTATTAATCAAGTCAGGATTGGCTCCTGCAAACTGAATTGTCCCTATGAGAAGTTGCACTTTCACTTTGGACCATTCGACGATATTTGCGGGCAATCGAAAACTATACCCTCTGTATTGGTTAAACATATACTGTCCCTCCCCTAAGGTATCAATTTGAGATGTTGATTGGATTGTATCATCATCCTTTTGAAGTGGTACGATATAATCTAAGTAAAAAATTGTGATTAGCCTTACAAGCTTTCTCCAGACCGGGCCCATAACTGGTATTTCTGCCAATTTAGTGCCTAATTTCTGTGTATTGATTGGTGGGGTGAGGTTTGCTTTTCTCCAGGCAATATTTTCGAGAAGAGTTGTGCCAATTAACTTGAGAAAAACCCAGACAACAATAACAACGGTCATTTTATCAAGAAAAACGAACCAGATAGTTGTCATAAAGTCCATAGGCACGGTAGCAGGATAGGCGAGTGCTTCTCTCACATACGTAATGTTGAGCATGAGAATGATGGAATAGATCAGGACAATACCGATTCCCGCAACAACTGTCTTCCAGAATTTTTTAAACCACCCATAGTTCGCAAGGAAACCAACCAGCAGGCCGAGAATCGCCCCGTTAATGGCATTGCCGATGTCAATAACGGCAATGCCATATCCGGCAAGCACAGTTGACAGTAGAACACTAAAAAACCCTACCAGAACTCCGGTAAAAGGTCCGCCCAGTATAGCAATCAATATTGTACCAACATGGTCGACAGGCACTGATAAGCCTATACTTCTTGCAAGATATGAAATTACGCAGTTGGCAATGATACCTATTAAAACGAAGTAAATTAGCTTTATAAAATATTTGTTTTTCATCAGTGGTTTTCGGTTAAATTTCCGCATATAAATGCCAAGTCCTCCTGCTCTATTTTCTAAGTAGCCAGACACCCCTTACGACAGGTACTTCCAGCGATAAAGATAAGTTGTAGGAATAAGAGTAGTACTACTGTTCTCGTAAGGAAATCCATAATGGAATTGTTAAATCCAACAAGAGTAACGTACGTTGATGTTCGGATATCTTTGAGATTTTCTGTCTCTATAGAAACAGGGTTCAAGTTACATTCAGTCTGGACTGCCGTGATTGTACTGTTCCTACAGGGAATTGAAAATTAAGTTGCCAAGGGAATACGAAAGAGCATTACCTAAATAGAAAGGTGTCCGATAATAAATATAGGTACACCTCTAAATCACACAGAAGGTCGCATACTCACATTCAAGAGAATTCCCTGTCAAGACAATTTTTTAACGTTTGTCATTTAAGAATTAAAAGTGCACTTTTGAAATTTAGCTAACACATTTAAGAAATATAATCAAAAGTTGTGTTTAAGATATTAGGTGGTGTATTCTTGCAGTGATTGTAATTCGCAGTCACCCATTACTTTGAATTAACAAAAAAAAGGATACACACACCATGAGAAGAGATAACGTAATTGAACTGAAAAAGCCAGAGCCATTTGTTGATGATCCCATTACCGATATTTTACGACAAGGAGCCAGGAAGTTGTTAGCCGAAGCTTTAGAGGTAGAGATCGAAAGCTTTTTAGCCATGTATACTGATTTAAAGGATAACCAGGGTTACCAGAGGATTACCCGCAACGGATATCTCCCTGCACGTGAAATCCAGACCGGCATTGGTTCGGTACCGGTTCAAGTTCCACGCGTTCGTGATCGCGGGCCGAGAGAAGAAACAGACCGGATTCGATTCAACTCCTCCATATTACCACCTTACCTTCGAAAGACAAAAAGCATGGAAGAGCTGATACCATGGTTATATCTGCAGGGTATTTCCACCGGGGACTTCAGCGAGGCACTGGCAGCGCTTGTGGGTAAAGATGCTCCTGGATTATCAGCCTCAACGATCAGCCGTCTTAAGGCTGGCTGGCAAGATGATCTTGAGCAGTGGCAGAAGCGGGATCTGTCCCATAAGCGGTATGTATATTTCTGGGTCGATGGCATCTACTGCAATGTTCGTATGGAAGAGAAGCAGTGCCTTCTGGTCATCATCGGCGCAACAAAAGACGGTAAAAAAGAACTGATTGCCATGGAAGGCGGATTCAGAGAAAGCGAGCTGTCATGGACTGAGGTTCTGGTTGACCTGAAGCACAGGGGACTCAAGGAAGCGCCTGAATTAGCCGTAGGTGACGGAGCCCTGGGATTCTGGAAGGCCCTGACAAAGGTATATGACACGACCAGATGGCAGAGATGCTGGGTTCATAAAACTGCCAATGTGCTGAATAAATTACCAAAGAGCATTCAGGCGAAAGCCAAGAGCAAGCTTCATCAGATATGGATGGCGCCTGAAAAGAATGAAGCGGAGAAACACTTTGAT
>JAUVKS010000196.1 GCA_030596145.1 Pseudomonadota bacterium
CATAGTTTTTATTGCCCTCCTTATAGGTGTGGGTCTTCTGGTGTACTCTGGTCAGCGGAGTGCGAAGCTTAGCAAATTATACTATTCTGGAACCATAGAGGCAACACAGGCCGAACTATCTTTCCAGGTCAGTGGCCGGATCATAAGTGTTCCGGTAGATGAAGGAGAAAGGGTGGAAAAAAATCAGCTTCTTGCGGAACTGAACAAATCGCAATACCTGGCTCGGTATGAAGAGGCTAAAGCGTACGTGAATCAGTACGAGAAGAATTTGCAACGGGTGAAAACGCTTTTAGAAGTTTACAAAAAAACTCTTCCCGCTGAAGTTGCAAGGGCTAAGGCTGGCGTTTCAAGTTGCAGAGTCATAATGGAAGAGGCGCTAAAGAACAAAGAAAGATATGATAATCTTTTTCAAAAGAATGTCGTTTCGCAAAAGGAATGGGAATCCGTCAAACTCAAGTATGAAACCGCACAAGCCAGACTATCCGAGGCAGAGGCCATCTTAAGACAGGCCCGGAGTAATTTAAGGAAGATAGAGGTTGGCAAAAGTGAAATTGAAGTGTCGAAAGCGCAATGTTTGGCGGCCGAAGCAGCCCTTGGTTTTGCGGAAATTCAACTCAAATATACAGAGCTGCAGGCACCTTTTGGTGGAATAATAACCAGCCGAAATGTAGAGCTCGGGGAGGTGGTAATGCCGGGCCGTGAGGTTTTGACTCTCTCAGACCTTTCTATTGTGGACCTGAAAATATTTGTTGATGAGACGGAAATCGGTAAGGTCAAACCGGGTCAGGAAGTTAAGGTAAAGGTGGATACCTTTCCCGATAAGGTCTACAAAGGAAAAGTTTCATTTATATCTTCCGAAGGGGAATTTACGCCAAAGATAATCCAGACCCACAAGGAAAGGGTCAAGCTCGTATACCTTGTCAAGATTTCAACCCCCAATCCAGACCTCGAATTAAAACCAGGGATGCCGGCAGATGCCTGGTTGGAGTGAGCGATGGTGGCAGAACTGCAACCCCAAAAGTGCCTAAAGTTTGGAGTGCCTAAAGTGAGCTAAAGTTAATGTACACGCCTTCGGCGCGGTCAAATTTGAAACAGGCTGCGCTGAAAGCGCATTTTTTAACTTTAGGCATTTTAGCTCACTTTAGTTCACTTTACACTTTTCACTAAATCTTGCTGTTTGAACCGGTACCAACATCTGCGCAAAAACCACAGTTGTTGAGAATAAAGACTCTAAGGGCCAGTGGGGTGGCCGGGATCAGGAAAAATAATGCGTGACTCCGCAAACAGTTTTATCAAGGTTGAAAATGTCTCCAAGAGTTTTGGGCAGGTGGAGGCAGTTTGTGATGTATCCTTTCAGGTAGACAAGGGTGCTATCTTCGGATTTGTAGGGTCTGACGGGGCAGGCAAGTCAACGCTGCTTCGTATGATGGCGACCATGGTTAATCCATCCTCCGGGAAAATTCTGATCAATGGGCTGGATGTGGTGTCTCAAAGATCACGGGTCAAGACCATAATAGGATACATGCCCCAGCGTTTCGGACTTTATCAGGATCTCACCGTTAGTGAAAACTTCGATTTTTTCATGGATATCTTTGGAATTTTCGACCCTGAGAGGAAGAAAAGAAGAGAACGTTATCTCGGGTTTTCCAACCTCCTCCCCTTTGTCGATCGGCTGGCAGGTGATCTGTCTGGTGGTATGAAGCAGAAGCTGGGCCTTGCTTGTGTCCTCGTTCACGAGCCGCAGGTTCTCATTCTGGATGAGCCGACCAATGGTGTGGATCCTGTGTCCAGACAGGAGTTCTGGGACATACTCGCCGAGATGAAGCGGGGAGGTATGACCATTCTAATCTCAACGGCCTATCTGGATGAAGGGGAGAAGTGCGATTACCTGGCCATCATGCACCGCTCCCGAATTCTTGATACGGCGACCCCTGCGGAGATTCGATCCCACTTCCCCGATCTTGAGGAGGCCATGATTCACCGTATTCAGGAGGTGGACGAGGAACTTATCCATGACAGCTTTAAACTCTGATGCAATTCATGTAGAGGACCTGGAAAAGAAATTCGGGCAGTTCGTGGCCGTGGACAGGATATCTTTCTCTGTTAAAAAAGGTGAGATCTTCGGTTTATTGGGTCCTAACGGTTCCGGGAAATCGACCACCATCCGTATGCTCTGCGGAATCATAACTCCTACTTCAGGATCCGGTGTGGTTGCCGGACATGATATCTCTACAGAGTCTGAAGAGATCAAGCATTCCATAGGGTACATGTCACAGAAGTTTTCCCTTTATGAAGACATGACCCCCTTTGAAAATCTCCGTTTTTACCTTGGGGTCTATAATGTCCCGCCGGACCAGTGGGCGGACAGGATCAAATGGACTCTTGATATTGCCCGCCTGGAAGATGTTCGCCACCGGCTCACACGGGAGCTGCCGCCCGGATGGCGCCAGCGTCTGGCCCTTGGGTGCGCGTTGCTTCACCGGCCTGACATACTCTTTCTTGACGAGCCTACCTCAGGCGTTGACCCGATCACCCGGCAGCACTTCTGGAAATTTATCGGCCGGCTGGCAGGTGAGGGTGTGACGGTTTTTGTTACCACACACTATATGGATGAGGCACGCAATTGCCGGCGAATTGTAATGCTCGATGAAGGGAAAATAGTGGCGGCCGGCAGTCCTTCAGAGATTATTGAAGAAACCTTTCCCGGTCGTCCTGAGGCGGGTTTGGAAGATGTTTTTATCAAGTTAATGTCCCGGAGAGATAATTGAACCTGATAAGGATTAAAGCCATCGCCCGCAAGGAGTTCTACCACCTGATCAGGGATTTCAGGAGCCTGTATCTGGCCTTTGTTATCCCGCTTCTTCTGATTCTCCTCTTCGGTTATGCCCTAAGCCTGGATGTGGACAACATCGAGACCGTGGTGGTGGACCACGACAGAACTTACCTGAGCCGTGATTTCATCCGTAAACTGAACGCGTCTACCTATTTTAACGTCATAGGTCAGCTACCGGATACCAAAGCAGTGATAAAATATCTGGATCATGGCTGGACAAAGGTGGCGGTGATTATTCCCCCGGACTGGACCGCTGACATCAAAGCGGATCGTGAGGGCCCCATGCAGGTTTTATTTGACGGAAGCGATCCCAATTTTGCCGGCATATCAAGGGGATATATCACGGCATTTGTTGAGGAATATAACCGTCGCTCTCTTCTGGATTTTCTCAACCGTAAAGGGATGGAGAAAATAAATCCGCCCATTGACGGACGCATACGGGTCTGGTTCAATGAAGAGCTTGAGAGCCGCAATTTTATTCTCCCCGGCATTATCGCAATCATTATCATAATTGTAGGCGCCATGTTGACCTCGCTGGTGATTGCCCGCGAGTACGAAAATGGGACGATGGAAACAATACGATCCCTTCCTGTCAAGGGATCGGAATTTTTAACGGGTAAAGCGATTCCCTATTTCTTTATAGGGCTGATAGATGTATTTATCGCCGTTTTAATGGGGCAGGTTCTCTTCGGCATTGTCATGAAATCGAGCTTCTGGCTGATGGTTCTTGCCTCCACCCTCTATCTATTTGTCGCACTCAATCTCGGCCTTCTTATCTCCGTTATTACAAAATCACAACTGGTGGCCAATCAGCTTGCCGTGCTGATTACCTACCTGCCGTCTTTTCTCCTTTCCGATTTTGTTTTTCCCATTGGGAACATGCCCAAAATCCTTGAGATAGTTACTTACATTGTCCCGGCCAGATATTTTATCGACAT
>JAUVKS010000112.1 GCA_030596145.1 Pseudomonadota bacterium
CAGACCGAGACCGCCTGTAATGTCACGGTAAAAGCAGGCCACGCAGATACCCATGTTTGCCGGATTTCCCCATTTCGTGAGCAGTGTTGCAAGTATCCCGAGAATCAGGCCTCCAAGAATTATCCATGTTTTTTGTGTCCAGAAGTTGCTTGCCATTGCCACCTTCTCCTTTCCAAATCTTTATAAGGTATTATGATTATGCGAAGCTCTCCATATTGGTCGATTTTATGCGACTACCTAAATTTAAGGAATAAGTCAAATTCATAATAGTTATAATTCTTCGTTGATTATAATTGAAATTTATGGCAATAGGGGTCTGGAGGCTTTTGTCATGAGTTACGATCAATTCAAGAATGTTACCATACAGCAGATGGAATCCCTAATCCATCTGGTTGAGGAAGGAAGCTTCAGCCGTGCTGCTAAAAAGATGTTTCTGACCCAACCGTCCCTTACCAAGCACATTAAAAACCTGGAAGAATCGGCCAACGCCAGGATTGTCAATAGGGAGAACAGGGGGATTTCTTTGACATCTGAGGGAAAGATCATCTTAGATTATTCTAAGAGAATTCTCAGGTTAAGGGATGAGGCGAAAGAAAAGATTTCAAGGATGAAGGAAAACGAATCGGGAAGCATCTATATCAGTGCCAGCACCATACCGGCAACATATATCCTCCCCGGCCTTTTAAATGGGTTCAAAAAGCTTTACCCTGATATTAGAGCTTACATTCAAACCAGTGACAGTGAAGAAACCCTTGAGATGATCCTGGATAACCAGTCGGAAATCGGTTTTATCGGGAAACAGACATTCAACAGAAAATTAAATGTCGAATCCCTGTGGAAGGACAGGCTTGTTTTAGCCGTACCGGTGGAGCATCCCTGGCAAAAAAAGGAATATGTGACACTGGATGAAGTTTCAGAAGAACCATTTGTTATCAGAGAAAGGGGTTCTGCCACCCGGGAAATCCTGAAAGAATACTTACAAAAAAATACCGACAGGAACCTTTCAAAATTCAATATTGTCTGTGAGATGGGAAGCTCTGAAGCGGTCAAAGAGGCGATTATGGCCGGTCTCGGTGTTTCGATTATTTCCGTTCACGCGATAAAACGGGAATTAAAACAAGAATTCCTTGTTGAAGTACCGATTCGGGACTGTGCCATTCAGAGACATTTTTGTTTGATTTATAGGAAACAATTCAGTTTAATGCATTATCATAAACTGTTTCTGGAATTTGTAAAAAAGTACACCGTGTGAAAGAGAGCATTGAAGAATTATATTTCCAAAGCCCTTTAAAAGGCTATTACAAAAAGGTGGTATTTGAATTATGACAACCAAAATACGTTATTACAGCACAAACAGAAACCTCACCGACACCCCCGGAATTACCCCATTCAAGGGATACGTTTCCTTCAGGGATGCGCTCCTCAAGGGGCAGGCTCCTGATGAGGGGCTTTTTATGCCTGATACGATTCCTGTAATCTCCTTGGATGATGTTATGGAACTGAAAGGAGAGGCTTATCCCGCATCGGCTATGCTGGTGGCCAAGGCTTTCCTGTATGATGATATCTCCTCCGATGAACTGAAAGAAATAGTTGAGGCCTCTTATAACTTCACCGTTCCACTGGAAAGGGTTGTTGATAGAAAATACGTAATGAGACTCGATCAGGGACCCACTGCTTCCTTCAAGGACTTTGCCGCCCGGATGATGGCAAGGCTTATGAGTCATTTCCGGGACAAAGGTAAGATGCTGAATGTTCTTGTGGCGACGTCGGGAGATACGGGAAGCGCGGTTGGCGAAGCGTTTAAGGGCGTTCCCGGAATTGATGTTAATATACTCTATCCGAGGGATGAGGTAAGCGGGAGGCAGAAGAAGCAACTGGATACGATCGGCGACAACGTACAGGCGATCTCCGTTGAGGGGAAGTTTGACGATTGCCAGAATCTGGTTAAACAGGCCTTTTCAGATCCATCACTTGACTATCTCAATCTGACCTCGGCGAACTCGATAAACTTCGGCAGAATACTTCCACAGATTATCTATTATGTTTACTCTTATGCACAGCTTGCCGAAAAGGGAGAAGGAATCGTTTTATCCGTTCCTTCGGGTAACTTCGGCAACGCACTTGGGTGTGAATATGCAAGGAGAATGGGGATACCCGTAAAAAAACTGGTTATGCCGACTAATGAGAACGATGAATTTCCGGAATATCTGAAAGCGGGTCGCTATGAAAAAGTATCACCTTCCAGGGCCTGCCTGTCCAATGCGATGAATGTGGGGCATCCGAGCAACCTGGCCAGGTTCTTTGATTTATATGGTGGTACTGTCGACAGGCTCGGCACCGTTTATGTTTATCCTGATATTGATGCGATGAGAAAACGAATCTTTTCAGTGGGCGTATCTGATGGCGTCACAAAGAAAACCATAAAAAGTGCTTATGATAAATATGGTGTCATCTTGGAACCCCACGGTGCGGTTGGATGGAGGGGGCTTGAAATCTATATTGAAGAGTACGGTGATTTTCCGCTGTGTGTATCTTTGGAGACGGCACATCCGGCCAAGTTTCCGGATGAGATCGAAGAACTTCTCGACATAATTTCAGAACTGCCTCAGAGCATGAAAGATGTCGATAAAAGGGTAGGGGAGCCGTTGGAGTTGTCAGGTGACTACAGAAAATTTAGAGAATATCTTCAGGATAATTTAAGGACAAAAAGCTCTTAAAAAATGTAAGAAAATATTTGACCGGGGATGGTCACCTTAATACGAGATTTTTACCGGCAGGTTTTCACGGTAGTGTGTACAACTTACCTTTTTTTCGCAGATGCAAATACCCATCTTACGCAAAAAGATGGTATGTAAGATTTTACAAATTTAATGCGTTGCTGAAATCCTGGTCCTTTGGGCCAGGTCAGAGTTATTAGGCTATGCCTGATAAATGTTTTTGAATTTGCTTGGATGTTTAGGATAAGAGTCAGGCAAGATCTTTTTTCGCTTCAAATAGTCGGTAAATTGCTGTGGCATTTGCCAGAATAGCAAGCAGAATTAATGATGTCATAAAGAAACAATTCGGATATTCCGGATAATATACTTCAAAAGGTGCGTTCAAGAGCGATCCTGCGACCAGTAGCGCAAACCGTTCAGGGCGTTGCATCATGCCCACTACCCTCGTCTTTCCAAGTGACTGTGCCCGCGCCTTCACATAGCTGACCATGATTGACCCCATCAGAGCCAGCAGAACCACATAAAACATCCATCCACTACGAAAATAGACGAGCAATCCGAAAAAGATAAAGAATTCGGCGTAACGATCCAATGTTGAATCCAGTAGCGCACCAAACCTGGTCAATTTTCCAAGGAGGCGGGCAACCGAACCATCAATCGTGTCCATAAAGCCGGACAGGAGGAGAAAAATACCTCCAATGAAAATGGCGCCGTTAGCGTAGAATATCGCTGAGATAAGTGACAGGAACAGTGCTATAACTGAAATGACATCTGGTGAAACACCGACGTTTATCAGTGGCTGCACACATTTTTCAACAACGCTATAATACCATTTGATCAGTCGGTCACGAGTCCCTGTGATATCCATCATAAAAACTCACTTTTCATGTTTCCCCGAGATGGGTCCGATACTTATAGGGGTTTTTTTGAATATCCATGTGTTTTGACAGAACAAAACTCTCGGGGAACTGAGGTCTGGCAAAATAGGGCAGGGAGTCTTTTTTGAAAGATTCCAATAATTCTTTAAATACATTCATTTTTTCCTGGTTGCTGACAAAAGCCCTTTCTATCTTATATTCAAAAAAAATTTCGTTTCCAAAGATTTTCTGAACCTGTTCAAAATGTTCCAGATGGGGAAAATATTCCGGTTTAACCTCAACATTTATCTTGATAAGCAGGGCAACTTTGGTCGTATCGTCAGCAATGGAGCGCGAATCATCCCAGACTTCCACAACTAATTTATTAGGTAGAGGAATTTCTTCAACCAACTTCATAATTGTCCTGACCTCCTGTTTTTATAGTTTCTGTCCTTTGTGCTTGATAGCAAGAATTTCTAAGGGTTCACTGCTAAGATTTGTCCAACCCCTGGGGACATTTCCGCCGACTTTTATCAAATCGCCCTTTTGGACTTGATACTTTTGTTTGCTGGTCTCGACTTGGCCACTGCCGGAAACAACAAAAAACTCGGCAGGCAGTTCAAGGGTATGAGAGGGGATTTGGCCACCGGGTTCAATAACAATGTGAACATAATCCAATTCTTTGGTTATCGCAAGTAATCGGCCGATAGCCAACTCTTGTTCCAGGATAATTTTACTTTCCGACATTCGTTTGATCATTTTTTAACTTCAATGCGCTACTTATTATAACGGGGGAAGCTGAACAGCAAACCGCCCTCAATTGTCAAAACATTTCTTTAATGTAAAAGAAAAGGATGGTTCCGGAAAAGGCCAGTTTCAGTCCGGTACCCACCATGATTCCGACGAAGACCCCAAAACCGGCCCGCAGTGCCTCTCTCCCTTCTTTTCTGGCTAATAGTTCTCCGATGAGTGCTCCCCCAAATGCACCCATGATCATTCCCCAGGGTGGGAATACGAAAACCCCTATCAACATTCCGGCCATGGCACCCCACACGCCTGATTTGGATGCCCCGTATTTTTTCGCCCCGCCCGCGGGAACCACATAGTCCAGAATGGTCACTAATATCGTCAAGCCTGCCATAATAATCAGAAATGTCGAACTGAATGGTTCCCAGTTTTTGGCGTAGGAGAGAATGATTAAGGCCAGGAAGCTAATGGAAGGTCCAGGGATGATGGGTAATATGCACCCGATAAGTCCGACCAGTGCGAGGAGTAATCCTAAGATTATTAATGCGATCGTCAAAGTTACGTTCCCCTCAGTTCGCTAAAGTTTTTCATTACCTTTTCCAAATCCAATTTCCTTTCACCATCTTTTTCTAAGAGTGGTGGTCCTATTATGTTTCGATATATAATTTGTTGGTATGGAGTTGTGGAATCTCCTGCATTATCGTCATCAATTTCTCCTGATGCCTGTAAACCTACGTTACAGGGATTGAATTTTATTATTACTATATCGGTAATACCCATTTGATTTATGGCTACGTAGTCCACTATCTCAGGCTTGTTGGTTGTTAAAGCGAAGATTTCCCCATTCTTATCGGCTTTCAACCCTTCCTTTTGAATTTCCGCCCACTTTTCCGGGGTGGTTATGTGATAAAGATAGGTATCGAATAAGCCGTCTATATGATCGTCGAGAGCTGGCATGGTTTTCATGTCCTCCTTTGAATGGGGGTAGTGTTAAGGTGACTTCCCGCCGTTATCTATGAGGGCTTTTAGTGGCTCAAGGCCGTAAGGTGTTCCTTCCTCGATGGCTTTCAGCACCGTTCCCCCTCCTGTGAAGAAATAGTATTTTGAGTTATCCAAAATGGAGAGATATAGGCCGGGACACAGATTCTTAAATTCTTGTAATGTATCTCCACCGCCGTATAGCTTTCTCGCCCCCGTATTTTGGTCGATCTTTCTATCCAGGGCAGCAGAGCCCTCGGTGAAATGTGGAGTAAACCCCATAACAGCATTGACAAAAATGGTTTTTGCTGAATTTAGAGTATCCGATATCTTCGGGTCTTCAAAGGATTCTTGCGCTATATCAAGAATATAATTTAGTTTCATGCCTTTCTTAAATTCCTTGATGGATCTTATCCTGTATTTCCCCTCAATCTTTCCGTTCATGGTGTCCGATTCATACAGGTACGGGAGTTCCAGTATCTTATGATTTCCTCTGTCCATATCAACCAGGTTTCCGGCAGCTTCGATTTCCTCTGGTATGATGCCACTGATTGATACACCGTATTTGGCACAGAGGTAGGTATTGTAAATGATGCCTCCAAGGATTAGTTTGTCCACTTTCTTGTATATCTCGTTCAGGGGGCCGATTTTCGTGTTGTACTTTGCACCTGCCACGACCGATATGAAAGGTCTTTCAGGTTGAAGGACCTGGGAAAGGTTTATAATTTCCTGTTGCATTAGGTATCCGGCAAAGGATGGCAGATACCTGGTTATATCGAAAGTGGATACGTGCGGCTGCCAGGAACCGAAAGCGTCGTTAACATATACGTCGGCCAGACCTGCAAGCTGGAGGGCAAATTCCTCCCTCCCATCGGATTCCGATTCCTCTCCTTGGAACCATCTGGTATTTGGGAGGTATATGGCGCCAATCTTTTTTTCTTTAAGCTCTCTTATAGCAAGATTAATTGAAGTGTCGATACCTTTTATCCCCACATCTCCTTCTGGCTTGAACATGGGGCAATAGATCTTAGTATGAAGTTTACGCTCGAGATATTCCGCAATAGGTTCTACCGATGTAGACTGATCTATTTTAATTTTTCCGGCCTTTTTGTCCCTTGGCCTGCCAACATGGGTTATTATTATCGGTCTACCGCCCCTCTCCACGATGTTGAAAATGGTTCCAATGGTTTGATCTATCCTGTAGGGGTCCTGGATCTTTCCCCCTTTGACCACATTATGATCAACCCTTAAAAGGACGATCTTAT
>JAUVKS010000051.1 GCA_030596145.1 Pseudomonadota bacterium
CTTATGGATATCATATTTTTAAGGTTCTGAAGAAAGATAAAGGTAAAAAGATAAGTTTTTTCGAAGTAAAGAAGCAGATTATATCTGAATTGAGAAGGGAAAAGGAAGAACGTGAGTATATGAACTGGTTAGGGAGGTTAAAGTCGGAGACAGTGATAAAAATTAACAGGAACCTCCTCGGGAAAGTCGAAGTATCAAAAAAAAAGTGACTAAAGTTTTAAGTGCCTAAAGTGAACTAAAGTTGAAATGATTAAAATCTCTGACTTTAGGCACTTTAGCTCACTTTAGTCACTTAAAACTTAAACTGGTAGGTGTTTATGAAAATATTAAAAATATCTATATTTGTTTGTCTTACGGTTATGTTTCTGTCAGTTCCGCTGAATGCCAAGGTTGTAGACAGAATCGTTGCCATTGTTAATGATGAAGTTATAACCCTCTTCGAGTTGAACAGTGCCCTTGAGCCTCATTTGAAGAAAATAGAAGAATCCTATAAAGGGGAAAACAGGAAAAGGATTATTGAGGAGACCAGGTTAGCAATGTTGAATAAGATGATCGATGATACCCTGGTGAGGCAGGAGGCGAAGAAGCTTGGGATTGTTGTAAAAGAGGAAGATGTAACGGAAGCCATAGGGGATATACTCTCCAGAAGAAATATAAGTATGGGAGAATTTACAAAGATTCTTGCCGAAGAGGGGAGCAGCTTCGAGGTATATAAGGAGGATGTTAAGGAACATCTGATGAAGGTTGGACTCATAGGGAGAAATATAAGGTCCAAAGTTTCCATCACCGATGAGGAGATTGGAGACTATTATTCTACGCACAGGGAAGATTATGAAGGTGAGGAAGCGGTCAGGATACAGCAGATACTTATCATTGTCCCGAAGGACTGCAATGCAAAGGAGAAGCGCAAACTTAAGGCCGATGCAAAAATGGTACACAAAAGAGTAAAGGGAGGGGAACCCTTTGAATTGTTAGCGAGCAAGTATTCCCAGGGGCCTGCCGCACAAGTGGGCGGCGATCTCGGCTTTGTCGAAAAGGGGATGATGTTTCCGGTGGTGGACGAGGCGGCCTTCAAATTAGGGAACGGCGAAACAAGTGATGTTATCGAGTCACATATAGGTTTTCATATTATCAAGGTGACAGACAGGAAAGGTGCGGGAATAAAGTCACTCAAATCAGTTCGTGAAGAGATTAAAGATATAATAGGAAGGATGAAGGTTGAGAAGAAATTTTATGAGTGGCTTGAAAAACTTAGAAAAAAATCTTACATAGAGATAAGGCTCTAAAGTCAAAGAAGTGTAAAGTGCCTAAAGTGAGCTAAAGTTAATGTACAGGCCTTCGGCGTGGTCAAATTTAAAACAGGCTGTGCTGAAAGCGCATTCTTTAACTTTAGGCACTTTAGTTCACTTTAAACTTTAGCTCACTCCTAATCAATAATTGCAAAGATTTTGTCATATCAACAAACTATTGTCGATGTTGAGGCACTAAGCGTCTGATTACATGGATCATATAAAAATAAGGGGTGCGCGGCAGCACAACCTGAAAAATATAAATATTGATATTCCCAGAGATGAGCTTGTCGTGATGACCGGGGTCAGCGGTTCTGGTAAGTCGTCTCTGGCCTTTGATACAATCTATGCCGAGGGGCAGAGACGGTATGTGGAGTCTCTGTCTACCTATGCCCGGCAGTTTATCGGTCAGCTGGACAAACCCGAAGTCGAATCGATAGAGGGATTGTCTCCCGCCATAGCTATTGAGCAAAGAACAGCAAGCCAGAACCCCCGTTCAACAGTAGGAACCGTAACCGAGATATACGATTACCTCCGCCTTCTGTATGCCCGGATAGGAGTGCCCCACTGTCATAAATGCGGAAGAGAAATTAAATCCCAGTCTGTCGACATGATGTTGGATAACGTACTCGCATTTCCCGAAAAGACAAGGATAGACATCATGTCTCCCATCGTCAGAGGAAAGAAGGGTGAGTTTCAGAAGGAATTTAAGAAATTGCGCAGGGATGGATTTGTCCGTGTCAGGGTTGATGGGGAAAACAGGGATCTTGCTGAAGATATTGTCCTGGATAAGAACAAGCGCCATAATGTTGATGTTGTCGTTGACAGGCTTATCGTGAAGGAGGGGATAAGGAAACGGTTGAGGGATTCTCTTGAGATCGCCGTGGGCCTTTCAGAGGGGCTTGTCAGGATAGCCGTCCACGGGGGTGAAGAGATTATCTTCAGTGAGAGGTATGCCTGTCCGGAATGCGGCGTCAGCATTGCTGAGATGACTCCAAGGATGTTTTCGTTCAACAGTCCTTATGGTGCCTGCCACGACTGTAGTGGTCTGGGAACGAGGATGTATTTTGACGAGGATCTGGTTGTCCCCGATCCGGGACTTTCTATAAGAGAAGGTGCTATCGTTCCCTGGGAGAGGAGGAATTCCCTTAATTTTTACCAGATGCTGGAGTCCCTTTCCAAACATTACCGATTTGATGTGAACATGCCATTTAATAGATTGCCGGAAAAGGTCAGAACAGTCCTTTTGTACGGTTCAGGAGATGAAGAGATTAAATTCTATTTCGACAGGGATGGCAGACGGTACTTTTACAGCAGGCCCTTTGAAGGTGTAATAAACAATCTTGACCGACGATACAAGGAAACAAGTTCTAACGATGTAAGAATGGATCTAACGAGGTACATCAATCTAAGGGAATGTCCGACCTGCTACGGCGCCAAGCTGAAAAAAGAGAGTCTGTCTGTGACTGTCGGTGAAAAGAATATATATGAAGTGTGCCAGATGTCGATCGGAGAGTGTATGCGTTTCTTTGACGTTCTTTCCCTGTCAGATCATGATAACATCGTATCTGAGAGGATACTGAAGGAAATAAAAGGGAGGCTCCGATTTCTCCTCGATGTGGGTATGGATTATATCAATCTGGCCAGATCATCGGGCACCCTTTCCGGCGGGGAATGGCAGCGCATCAAACTTGCAACGCAGATAGGTTCCGGCCTTGTCGGTGTTCTTTATGTATTGGATGAGCCTACAGTTGGCCTTCACCAGAGGGATAACATCAGACTTATTTCAACACTTAAGCGTCTGCGGGATATGGGGAATACGGTTCTGGTGGTGGAACATGATGCGGAAATGATGATGTCCTCTGATTGTATTGTTGATATGGGGCCGGGTGCTGGATTGAATGGGGGTAAGGTTGTCTTTCAGGGCACACCGGAGGAGATTTGTAAGAGCGAAAAATCCCTGACTGGTGGATATCTTTCAGGAATGCTGTCCATTCCAGTACCCGATCGGCGACGACGTATCCCGGATCGATTTATAGTCCTTGAAGGTGCCCACGAAAATAACCTGAAGGATATAGATATAGAGATTCCAGTGGGAGTTTTTACATGTGTGACCGGTGTGTCAGGTTCAGGAAAGAGCACCATGGTTGTCGAAACGCTGTACAAGGCACTTGCCAGGAGACTGTACAGGTATAAGGGCAGGGTGGGGAAGGTGAAACAGATAAGAGACCTGGGTGGAGTCGAGAGGGTCATTATCATGAACCAGCAGCCGATAGGGCGTACCCCCCGATCAAATCCGGTTACGTATACGGGAGCTTTTACCCATATTAGGGATCTTTTTGCCAGGCTTTCTGAGTCTCGAGTCAGGGGGTATAAGCTGGGACGGTTCAGTTTTAATATCAAAGGGGGAAGATGTGAGTCATGCCAGGGGAATGGTTTGATAAAAGTAGAAATGCATTTTCTGCCGGACGTTTATGTGACCTGTCATGTGTGTCACGGAAAGAGATTCAATGAGGATACCCTGGAGATCAGGTATAAAGGGAAGAACGTAGCGGATATCCTGGATATGACTGTCACTCAGGCACTTTCATTTTTTGACAGCGTTCCAGCAATAAAATCAAGGCTGCAACTTCTCTTCGATGTAGGTCTGGGATACATTAAATTGGGCCAGTCTGCGACGACCCTCTCCGGAGGAGAGGCCCAGAGGATAAAACTGGCAAGGGAATTGGGTAAACGAACTATGACAAATACCCTCTATATACTTGATGAGCCGACTATAGGTCTTCACTTTGCGGATATTCAGAAGCTTCTTGATGTTTTGATGAGATTGGTGGATATGAAAAACACCGTGGTGGTGATTGAACATAACCTGGATGTGATCAAATCTGCTGATTATGTAATCGATCTCGGTCCAGAAGGTGGGGAAAAAGGAGGAAGAATCATAGCTTCCGGAACGCCTGAGGAAGTGGCGGAGGTGAAAGATTCTGCAACCGGGCAGTTTATGAGTAAGGTGTTGTATGAGCAGTCAGCTCTCAGCCGTCAGCAAGATAAAGAAAAACAATCTTTCGTCTAATCCGTTGTTTTTGCTGAAAGCTACTTACTACTTTTTACAGTTGATTCCAAGTTTGCCCATTTTCTTGTGAAGGGTGTTTCTGTTTATTCCGAGAAAATCTGCGGCGGCAGTCTTCACATTGTTGGAACGTTTCAAGGCTATTTTGATCAAGCTCCTTTCAACTATTGATAACACCTCTTCATATAATCTGCTCTTCTCTGTGCCCTTCGAGTGGAGTAGGGTAACGATGTCTTCGAGCTTTCTTCCAATAATATCTTCCACAACTGGAAATGATGATGTTTCCTGAACTGCTTCATCCATGATTGTTTTATTGAAATTTTGTACATCCATCGCAGGCACCGCCCCTGTCTATATTTTATTAAGAATGGTTAGAAGTGAAACATCTTGATGTAAATAACTGCTAAAAGGACAATAGCCGCAAGCCAGGCCGAAATAATATTTGATATTTTTTTTATGGGATGTTCAATCAAATCCTGCACCTCTTCGTCTACATTTTCCTTGCCCACATTATCAACAATTTTTTGAACCAGGGCTGTAAATTTTTCGTAAGAATTGGACAGGACATGAAATCCCTTTGTTGTAGTCAATAAGAGATATACCTTTTTTCTTATAATAATGGTACCGACATTGGTAATATTTTCCCAGTTGAAGTCTTTCTTCCTGAGGAGCTTTTTTATCTTAATACCGTCATCCCTTGTGGTTACCTCGCGAGAGATCGATTCAAGAAAGATATAGAGCAGTGGTATGAAGATGATGAACAGGACTATTTTTTCTATAGGAGAACCACCGGCGAACAGTGTAAATAAAATGAGTACGAAAAGAAGAAATATATCTATTGCAAAAGGAATTAGTAAAGCCCTTCTGATTTTATGTATGCTGGTTGACATATTATAAATGTTTTGTTGGTTTTGTTGGTTCGATTGGTTAACCAATACAACTAATACAACCAACTGAACCAATTGAACTATTCTTTCTGTCTTATAAAGGTTCCGCTCTTACCGCCACGTTTTGTTATCAGTTTTATGTCTGACAGTATTATTTCCCTGTCAGCGGATTTGCACATATCGTAAATAGTCAGGGCCGCTGCACTAACGGCGGTCATTGCCTCCATTTCCACACCGGTTTTTCCAATGGTCTTAACCTTAGCTTCAATGGTTATCTCGCCTCTCTCGGCATTGCTTGAAAAGTCGATACCTATCCCCGTCAGTTCGAGTGGGTGACACATGGGAATAATGTCACTTGTCTTCTTGGCGGCCATAATTCCCGCAATCCTTGCAACACCGAATACATCCCCTTTTGCCATCCCTCCCTCATCGATAATCATTAGGGTATCCGGGTTCATCAGAACTTTCCCCTGAGCCACTGCCTCTCTGAGTGTGGGTTCCTTGGAGGTAACATCAACCATTGTTGATTTACCTTTTTCGTCGAGGTGGGTGAATTTATTCATAAAGGTGTTTCTTTTCAGTTGTTGAATAAATTGTGTTGAGAACTTGTAAGAGAATGCTACGGAGAACCGTAAATAGCACAGTAAATTTTTTCAGTCAAGTTTTCATAGCGGTTCTAAGGAAACAAGTTTTGACTGTATGGATTCTCCATAAAAAATACGGGCTATGCGGTCAAATCTTTCAGAAATGTCGGTTGTAAGAAAGACCCGGGTGGCACTTTTTGTAAGCCTTCTTTCAATCTCAGGGTGTCGCAGGAGATAGTCTTTCAGCTTTTTTGCTACAATGGGTCCCTGTTCGAGTATGGTCACATTTGAAGGGGTATGCCTTTCAAATATTTGATACAGGATCGGGTAATGTGTACAGGCAAGGAGAAGGGTATCTATGCCTTCGTTCTGATCAAATAATTCTCTCAGATATCTTTTGACAATCATCTCGGTTCCTTCCCAGTCCTGTTCCCCGGCTTCGATGATGGGGACAAGGAGCGGGCAGGCCTGTTGAAAGATATCAATCGAAAGGTTTAGTTTGTTGATTTCTCTGATGTAAGCCCCGGACGCGACAACCATTTCTGTTGCCAGTAAACCCACCCTGTTGCTTGTGGTTCCTTCGGCGACCTCTTCTACGCTCGGCCGTACAATCCCAAGAACCCTTCTTTCAGGATGTGTCTTCGGCAGGTACTCCTGCTGTATCCTCCGCAGGGCCCTGGCAGAGGCTGTATTGCAGGCAATAACAATCAGGTGGCATCCTTGCTTGAAGAGAAAATCCACCGCCTGCCTCGTAAATCCATAAACTATCCTCTCGGAACGGCCTCCATAGGGCACTCTCGCGTTATCACCGAGATACAGATAGTCATATTCAGGGAGCTCCTGCACAATACTTTTCAGTACAGTCAAACCGCCAAACCCTGAGTCAAAAACTCCAATCATAGTTACCCTATAAGATTTCCAGCAGCTTATCCAAGGCCTGTCCTAAATTCTCGGGTTTTGACCCTCCGGCCTGTGCCATATCGGGGCGTCCGCCGCCACTTCCTCCCACAATCGGTGCGATCTCTTTTATGATTTTGCCGGCATTATATTTGCCGGTAAGGTCTTTTGTGACCATACACAGCAACATCGCCTTGTCTTCTGCCTTACTGCCGAGGAGTATTATTCCCGACTGGATTTTGTCCCTCAACTTGTCGCCAAAATCCCGCAGAGTTTTTACATCCGGTGCGTCAACGATGGTTGTAAGTACCTTGATTCCCATTATCTCCTTGGCCTGACTAAGGAGCTCGGAGGAATCCCTGGTTGCCAGTTTGCCCTTGAGTGAATCGATTTCCCTTTCGAGGTCTTTCTGGTGTTTCAAGAGTTTCTCCACCCTTTCAAACAGTTCCATGGGATTGGTCTTTAAAAATGAGGCGGATTTTTTCAGCTCTCCCTCTACCTTTCTGACATATTTTAAGGCTTCTTCTCCCGTTACCGCCTCAATTCGCCTTATACCGGCGGCTATTGCTGTTTCATGGATGACCTTCAGGAATCCGATATCACCGGTTCTGTTGACATGCGTTCCACCACACAACTCCATGCTGAATTCACCCATCTTGACGAGTCTCACATTGTCACCGTATTTTTCGTCAAAGACGGCAGTTGCACCCGTTTTCATCGCCTCATCTCTGGGTAGCACATTGGTGGCAACCGGGAAGTTTCCACCGATGTATTTGTTGGCCAAGATTTCTACTTTTTCCATCTCTTCGTCATCAATCTTGGAAAAGTGGGAAAAGTCGAATCGAAGTCTTTCCGGCGTTACAAGAGAACCGGATTGCTTGACATGGTCCCCGAGAACTTCTTTTAAGGCTGCTTGCAGGATATGTGTGCCGGAATGATGTGCTTCTATTGACCTTCTTGCCTCTTCATCTACTTTAAGATTGACGGTATCCCCGATCTTAATCTGTCCCCTTTGGAGCTTTCCGATATGTGTAAAGAGATCATCGAGAGGCCTTTGTGTGTCCCAGACCTCAAAGAGGTACCCTTCTCCTTCAATGATTCCGGTATCCCCGACCTGTCCTCCCGTTTCTCCGTAGAACGGGGTCTTCTCAACGAAAATTTCGGCATTCTCCCCTTCCTCTAAGTAATCTACTTCTTGGTCTTTTTTAAGGATACCTGTGATGCGGGAACTTGCTTCTGCAACACCCTCATAACCGATAAATTCAGTGGAGATGCCCTGTATGGAAAGTTTTTTGTAACTATCCGATACTGCTTCTTCTCCACTTCCTTTCCATGATTCCCTGGCCAGCTCCCGCTGGGCCTCCATGGCCTTTTCAAAACCTTCCATATCTAGGGAGAAGTTGTCCTTTCGGACAATGTCTTCCGTCAGGTCAACGGGGAAACCAAAGGTGTCATAAAGTTTAAAAACGACTTCACCGGGGATAATATTTTTGCCGGCATTTTTGAGGGATGCCACTTCATCATTCAGTATCTTCAACCCGGTATCGAGAGTATCAATAAAGCGTTGTTCTTCGTTCAAGACGACTTTCCTGACAAATGATTCTTTATCAAGAAGGTCAGGATAGGCATCTTTCATGTCCTCGATGACTACCGGCACTATTTCGTGCAGAAAGGGTTTCTTTATGTTGAGCAGCTTTCCATGGCGCGCAGCCCTCCTCAATATCCTCCTCAGGACATAACCCCTCCCCTCATTGCCCGGGAGAACGCCATCACCCATCAGAAAAGTGATGGCGCGGCTATGGTCGGCTATTACCCTGATGGAGGTATCATATTCTTCATTTTCCCCGTATTTTTTCTCGCTGACTTTCTCGATAGATTTGATAATGTTGCTGAAAAGATCGGAACCATAGTTACTGTTAACCTTCTGTACCACTGCCGCCAGCCGTTCTAGACCCATTCCCGTATCGATGTTCGGGCTTGGCAGGGGGGTGAGGTTGCCGGATTCGTCCCGATCAAACTGGGTGAAGACAAGATTCCAGAGTTCAAGGTAGCGGTCGCATTCACATTCCAGGTTACACTCGGGCCGGCCGCATCCCACCTCTTTTCCCTGGTCGTACATGATCTCGGAGCATGGACCGCAGGGGCCCGTTTCGCCCATCATCCAGAAATTATCTTTCTCTCCCATGCGAACGATTCTATCAGCGGGTATCTCCATCTTTTTGTTCCATATCTCGAAGGCCTCATCATCGTCTTCGAAAATTGATATCCATAACTTCTCTTTGGGAAGGCCCATTACCTCTGTGAGGAACTCCCATCCCCATAAAATGGCTTCCTCTTTGAAATAGTCGCCTAAGGAGAAATTCCCCAGCATTTCAAAAAAGGTGTGATGACGGGCGGTATAGCCCACATTTTCCAGGTCATTATGTTTTCCCCCGGCCCTGACGCATTTCTGAGAGGATGCGGCTCTTGTGTAGCCCTTATCTTCCTCTCCCAGGAAGCAGTATTTAAACTGAACCATACCGGAATTGGTAAACAGGAGTGTCGGATCCTCTTTAGGGACAAGCGATGAACTTGACACCACCGTATGTCCTCTCTCCTCAAAATATTTTAAGAATTTTTCTCTGATTTCACTGCCCGTCATTTGCAAATTCCTCCTCCGATCTTCCTAACATCTCAAAAATCAATCCTGCCGGAAAACCTTTCCCCATCAGGTTTTGAGCGAGTCTTCTTTTTTCTTTCTCATCAAGTTCAACAATCTTTTTGCCTTTAATCTTTTTCTCCATTAGTTTGTTAATGGCCTGTTTCTCACTTATCTCTTCCCGAACCCGCGCGATAGAT
>JAUVKS010000072.1 GCA_030596145.1 Pseudomonadota bacterium
CCTGGAACTCGTTGATGGTGCGGATGAGATACTGGCTGTCCCGGCCGCGCAGCGCTCCCCCGGGAAGGTTCACGTTGCTGACGCCCACGACCTGCCGGATCCGGTCGATCGTAATACCCAGGGCAGCCATTCCAGTTTGTCTTTCATGAAGAGTTCTTAATATTCTTTTGTCAAAGAACAATTATGTTACAAAGTTACTAAACTATTATGACACAGTCTCCTTGTTGCGGGGAGCTTCAATTCCGGTAAATTCCTTATGTAGTTAGCCGGATTTCTTTGTCAAGTATAGCTCAGAGTGATCCATCCAATTCATCGGCTACTAATTTTCCGCAGCTTCTGCAACGTTGCGCACCTCTGAAAACCGGGTTGCCGCACGAAGAACAGTGATAGCGTTTACACTCTGCCCGGGCCCACTCTACGCTGCCCTCCTCATCACCGTGCTCAGCTACTTTAGCTCGCCATACAGGAATCGCCCTCTTCATTACTCTTACACCAGTGGCAAAACCGAAATTTTCTATCATACTGCATGGCCATTCCTCACATTGATGACAAGAGTAGTATCCTTTTGATTTTACGCAATCTCTTATCTTGCATGTCTTGCAAAAACTATAAAGCTTTTTCGGTGGATCAGACTGCATACACCCTAAACATTCTGTTTCTTCGGGTTTTGTTCCATAGAGATTCCCCATAATCGCCTTGAATTTTTCATTCCCGTCCCTCGTCGCAATGTAAACCCCACATGCACCACAGTATAATCCACATGGTGCCATCAAATTCTTGTTCCTGATTTCTTCTTCGGTCCATCCTCCCATTTTTTTGCCTCTTTATTTTTTATCTTCAATGTCACATATAGAAGCCACAATCAACTCCCGACTCGACCATATGGTCGATTACTTTCCCTGATATTCCTTTTTGGTCCATGCGATGAATATTTTACTGTAGTGCCATTCAAAGAAGTGCATGTCAGGCCCGGCCGAGCGAAGAATTACCTCTGACAAAAGGTAGAGCAGGAACGACACCACAGCCGATGCTATGCGGGGATTTCAGGTTATTGGCTTAGTTTTGAATTGGCAAGCCGATTCAAGCTGACTCCAGATTCTGATGCTTTAATTGCAAGGTTTCTATGAATTTCTGGAGGTACACGCACCATAAATTTATCGCTATTATGAAGATGTGACCCAATCGCCTTTCAAAATTTTCAATTTATTTCCTTGATTTCTCAGAAAATATACACCATAGTCGTTCTTTGGGCAAATGAATATAGCTATTTAAAATCTAAAAAGGCTCAATCCTTCCTACAAAGGCTTTGTTCATCTAAGTTTTTATGTCGGCTACGCGACGTAAGAATTCTTGAGTCGTCAGACCCAAAAAAGCAGTAACTCTCTCCGCCTTGAAAGGCGGGGCATCTTGAAAAGCTCGGGAAAGAATGCAATCTCCCTTACCCCCGCGCCGCATTCATCCCCGCCACAAATCTACGGAATTGCTATAATGTGAATTGGTATTGTTCGTGATTTTGTCATATGACAAAGGAAATTGGTGAAGTCTGCTATCAAATGGAAAAATGGTTAAAGTGAGGAAAGAAAAGTTTGCTGTAATTGGTGCAGGTTCAGGCGGCCTGGCTGTAGCAGGTCACCTTGCATCTATAGGTCATGATGTAACGCTATACAACAGATCAAATAACAGGATTGAAGTCTTTAAAACAAGAAAGCATATTGTCTTAGATGGAATTAAAAATGTATCGGGAAGATTGTCTTATGCAGGCACCGATCTTTACAGGGCAATCCATGACAGAGATGTTATCATGGTTGTTATTACGGCAGACGGACACGGAGAAATCGCAAAAAAGTTGGCACCCTGCTTAAAGGATGGTCAAATAATTCTGCTCATTCCGGGAAGGACTTGCGGCGCATTGGAGGTGGAAAATGCCCTCAAAATGTCAGGATGCCGAGCCAACGTGATTGTCGCAGAAGCCAGCTCGCTTTTTTATGCCGTAAGAACAACTACTCCGGGTACAGCAAGCATAAAAGGGATAAAAAAGGCAGTATCTGTATCGGCGTTGCATGCTGTCGATACTAAATATGTAATTGATAAAGTTTACAACAGTTATCCTCAAATTACGGCTTCGGACTCATTTCTGAAGACAAGCTTCGGAAATATAGGTGCAGTATTTCATCCTGCCATAATGTTGTCAAACAAGAAGAGAATTTTAGCAAAAGAACCCTTCTTTTTCTACACCGAGGGCGTAACAAGAATAATTGCTGATTTTATTGAAAAAGTTGACTTCGAAGCCAGGAATGTGGCCAAAGCGCTTGGAGTTGACGTTCTGTCTGTAAAAGATTGGCTCGCATCAACATATAGCCTGAAGCCAACAGATGTTTATAACATGATAAGATCAAATCCTATATACAAGGAAATTGAGGCACCGACCACTTTAAATCATAGATACCTGTGGGAAGATATCCCAACCGGGCTGGTCCCCATCTCTTCATTCGGGAAGATACTTGGTGTTGATACTCAATCTATAGATTACCTGATTGATGAGGGAAGCGATTTGTTAAAAAGAGACTTCCGGGCAGAGGGGAGAACTCCGGCAAAACTGGGGCTTACTGATGAAAATATCTTGTCTGATATTGAGGAAATTATAGGAGCAAAGAACAGATCATGGTAAAAAAAACACCACTTAATGATACTGTCGGTCTGGTAAAAACAGTGTTGGATGTCCATACACTCGGGATAGCAACAATTGGTGAATTATTACAACAATGCGGGTTTAATACAGTGATATCCGATACGACCATTTCAAAAGCTTTTTCCAATTCCCGGAAAGCTGACAATGCATCACTAATTAAAAGATGGATCATTGATAATAATATCTCCCTTCTGGGATTCAGCTACAGACTGAATCCGGAGGACGCCGTTTTGCTTTTCAGACAGCTTATGTACCAACTGGAAAACAAAGGACTTCTAAAAAAGGATGGCGGTCCGCTCAAAAGAGTCTGTTTTGCCGGACTCCCTGAAGCCTGTGACAGGATAAAATGTGTTTATAAAAACAATGTCGGAGTTTTTTACGGTGACGAAACACATCTTGAGAGTCTGGAAATTTTTGGCATTGATCTTTCTGTGGCCCCACCAGATATCGTAGAAAGACATCCATATGACATTGCTCTAAGAGATTTTGGGAAAGAGATTATTCAAAAAGCTGATTATATAAACATGAAACCTGTTGACAGGCATAGAGCAAAAAATTTCGGAACAAAGAAAGAAAAATTAACAGACAGAATAAATCATGGCAGAGAAAATGATCTCCCTCCCTTAATAAGATCACATGCCGGCCCTTACCTTGAGGACAGAAAAAAGGCGGTAGAACTATTTACAGACTGGTCCCGGCAGCTTGCCGAAAGGGGATTTCTGGATGTGCTGTCCATAGGAACTTCTCAACTGACACAGGAAAGGTTTGGAGAAAACTGGGATGACCTGCCCAACGGAGGTGGTGTACCCATGAATTCACCTGAAGAATACAGAACCATATATAACGTGTCCAGGCCCATGCTTATAAGGACTTACGCAGGAACGAAAAATATAAAAGAACTTGCGGGAATGTATGAAGATACAATTAATATTGCATGGCATGCTTTGTCTTTGTGGTGGTTTTCCCGGATTGACGGCAGGGGACAGAACAAACTGCTCCACAACCTGGAAGAACATTTTGATACAATCAAATACATCGCAGCCACAGGAAAACCCTATGAATCCAATGTCTCACATCAGTTCTCTTTCAGATCAGCTGATGATATAACTTATATTGTATCAGTAGTTCTGGCAGCCAGAGCCGCAAAAAAAATGGGAATAAATGATTTCATCCTCCAGATTATGCTGAATGACCCGAAACACACATGGGGCATCAATGATCTGGCAAAAGCAAGGGCCACTCTCAGGCTTGTAAGAAACCTTGAAGACAGCAATTTCAGGGTATACCTTCAGACACGTGCCGGTTTGGACTATTTTTCCCATGAACCGGAAAAAGCAAAGATTCAACTTGCTGCGGTTACCGCGCTTATGGATGATATTGAACCTCTTAATATAAACAGCCCCGATATCATACATGTGGTAAGTTATGCTGAAGGCAGCAATTTAGCTACCCCGGAGATTATAGAAGAAAGCATAAAAATTGCAAATCATTCACTTGATTCTTACAGGACTTTAAAGAAAAACAATCGTGTAGATGATATGTCAACGCATTCGGAAGTAGAAGAAAGAATGTATTTTCTCTTGAAAGAAGCCGCCGTTGTGTTGTCCGCGATTGAGGATTGCATTTCCGATCCATATACACCTCAAGGGTTTTACACCATTTTTAAAATGGGATTTCTTCCGGTGCCGCAATTAATGTATTGCAGGGAAGAATTCCCTGAAGCAGTCAGGTGGCAGACAAAAATCGGAAACGGCAGAGTTGACGTTTATTGCGATGAAAAGATAATATCTGCAACCGAAAGAATGAGATTTATAAAGGAAAATTTGACGGTCTCGCAAAAAGTCCGAATCCCTGCCGCTTTGTCAATATTGGTTGACAGAAGTGTAGTATCAACCGAAGAAAGAACAGAATTCATAAAAGAGGAGTTTTATGAAAAAAATCAGAATTGGTCTGTTGAATAAAAAGAGGGGAAACTTTAAATTACAGGAAAAGTTTGCCGGTTCCAAAAAAGTTATTGATGAAACACATAAGGAAGTTGAGCACCATCAGACAGCTTTGCTCAAGAGCGGATATGAGGTCTGTACAATTAACTGGGGGCCAAATTTTATTAGTGATTTAAAAGAAGCAGATATTGATCTTGTATTCAATGTTTCAAGTATGGCTGAAGCAGCAATACTTGAAGAGATTGAATTACCGTTTGTTGGTTCCGACACATCTGCGATAGCAGTCGCAACCGACAAATCACTGGCTAAAAATATCTGGAAGGCGGCAGGTTTGCCAACTTCACCATTTCATGTGGCAACAACGGAAGCTGACTGTCTTCTTTTTAACGAGAATCCACCATTTGAATATCCTCTTTTTATAAAACCTGTAGCAGGCAGGGGGAGTGCGGGGATAGATGAAAAATCTGTTATTGAAAGCTATGACCAGCTTGTAAAAGGCGTAGAGGAAAGATATGAGACTATAAAGCAACCTGTTTTAATCGAGAAATTCCTCATAGGGAGGGAGATAACACTCGGGGTTATCGGAAACGGAGATAATATAAGGGCGCTTCCGCCTCTGGAGATTGTTTACGGCAGCAATGACCGATTCCTGACTTTCGAGAAAAAAGAGCTGGATAATGATAGTTATTATTGTCCGGCGAGATTGGCAAAAGATGAAGCAGGTGAAATTCAATCGCTGGCAATAGAGGCTTATAAAGCAATAGGACTCAAAGATTACGGAAGAATAGATATCATTTTAACAGAAGACGGGTCATTTCTACTTGAAGGCAACTCATTCGCCGGTCTCATGTGTACACCAAAAGAAAAACCTCACAGTTATATGGGATTTATGGCAGTTGCCGAAGGAAAAGACGGTAAGCAGTTGATTGATGAAATTGTTACAGCCGCAATAAAAAGATATGAACTGATATGACAACCCCCCGACTGGAAATAAATTTAAAGAAAATAGCACATAATGCGGAAAAATTAACAGAGCTCTACGGATCAAAGGGTATTGCTGTTACAGGTGTTACAAAAGGTGTATGCGGTGATCCTGAAATTGCCCGTATCTTTACAAAAAGCGGGATAAACACTATTGGAGATTCGAGAATATCCAATATAAAAAAGATGCGCGAGGCAGGTGTAAAAGCACAATTTATACTCACAAGAATTCCTATGCCGAGTGAGCTTGACCTGGTGGTAAGATATGCCGATATCAGCTTGAATTCAGAATTGTCAGTAATCAAAGAACTCTCAGTGCTGGCAATTAGTTACAATATTTCACACAAGATCATCCTGATGGTTGAACTTGGTGATTTAAGAGAAGGAATTATACCTGAAGAGCTGAATGATGCGGTTGATGAGGTTTTGAAACTGAAAGGTGTTAAACTTGCCGGAATAGGTACCAACCTTGCTTGTTTGGGGGGGGTAAGCCCCGATGACAAAAAAATGCAAGAACTCTCTTCACTTACTGAAGAGATTGAAAAAAAGTTTAAAATAAATCTGAAATTTATCTCAGGTGGAAACTCAGCCAATTATAATTGGTTTATATCTACAAAAGATGTCGGAAAAATCAATAATCTGAGACTGGGAGAATCCATATTGCTTGGACTTGAAACCGGTCAAAGGAAGCCTATCCCAAATCTGTTTACGGATGTATTTACGCTTGTTGCAGAAGTTGTAGAATCAAAAATAAAACCATCTGAGCCATATGGAGATGTTCAACAAGATGCATTTGGGAATATTCCCCGATTTAAAAATCGGGGACAAAGAAGAAGGGTAATCGTTGGAATGGGGTTGCAGGATGTTTCTGTGTCAGGTCTTACACCCAGATTGAAAATTGATATACTTGGAGCCAGCAGCGACCATACCATACTTGATGCGGGAAATTTCAATTTAAAGGTTGGAGACAACATAGAATTCTCTATAAATTATGGGGCATTACTTGAAGCAATGACTTCACCATATGTAGCAAAAAAATATGTGTAAATTTATAGGGCCAAGGGTCAAACCCTGAGTGTCAAATGCCATAACATAGGTTACCCTGAACGATGATTCTCTTCACTTCCCCTGATTGTTATAGAGATTTCTGATCCATATCTCTTCTACTCGAACAGTGGCGGCACCCTGCAGGGCAGGATATCTATTTTTTGCCAAACATTCCCCGTCACATAGGGCTCAACCTTAAGCCAGGAATCGAGGTCGGCACGCGAGGAAAATTCAACGACCATAACAGACCCGATCATTTTCTCCTGCGTATCGAGAATAGCGACACCGTATAGGGCTTTTCCTTCGGCCCTCATCTTTTCGACCCCGGTCAGGTGAGCGGTCCTCACCGCCATCCGCCGATCCATAGCTTTTTCATCCTTCCCGTCATAAGCGATAACCAGAAACTGCATCCCGTATCCCTCCTTCTTTTATGTCGTTTCCGCGTAAATTAACCGCCTGACAGCGGCCATATTTTTAAGGCGTGTCGGGGGTCAAGGGGAGCACGGCTTTTAATAAGAGCACGTTTAATGCAAATATGGTTACTGCTAAAATCGCGAGACCCTTGTTGTCCACTCAAGTAAGTTGTTCTGCCTTAGAGATCAAGTTGGATCGTGATAGCCTGGCCCATGCCCTCCATCTCAGTGGAGGAAATCGATCCTGCTGGATTAATTAGCCGTTTCTTGCTCACTGTGGTGAGCTGATCGGCCATAGCCTTGGCCTTCTTTCCACGAAACGTCACATATGTTTCGCTTGGGTAGAGTTTACCAACGCTACTCGTCAGGGGCACGACTTGGACTCTATTAAGGAAATGATTGGCAGCATCATTGCTTACGATGACGGCTGGTCGCTGCTTGTGGATTTCACCTCCAACGGAAGGATCAAAGTTGATCCACCACACTTCACCTCTCTTCATCGTTTAAGTCTCCAAATGTACCCTCGGCCCACTCAAGAGCTTCGGATTCCCTGACAGGATCAGCAGCCATCTCTTTATATGCAGCATACATATCTTTCTTGACAACATGCGGGCGAACTAACTCTTCGATAAAACGGCTGATTTTTCGTGGTCCAATGACTGTTCGTAAGCCGTTATAGACCTCTTCGTCTATGGTAACTGTAAGTTTTTTTTGCATCACAAGCACCTCTTTAAATGTTGCACGTATAATACACGTGTAACATTTTGAAGTCAAGAGGTCATACCTATTTTTCTAAGAGGGTCAGTTAAATCAGGGGAAGTTGAATTTACCTACTATGTCAAGAAATAAGTATGGTGTCCCCGGATTACCGGATTACTTCAACCAATTTATAACATCAATATGTTGTATTTTCCTTGACATTAACCACAACATGTTGTATCAAAAATAAAAAAGTTCCTGGGGCAATCAACCGGTTATTAAAAAAT
>JAUVKS010000088.1 GCA_030596145.1 Pseudomonadota bacterium
TCCGCTATCGCCTCACCGCTTCCATATTTGTCATGTCTGCCCATGGCCTTCAAAAGGCCATCGTCAAAGCTCTGTATGCCCACAGAGAGTCGGTTCACACCGGCCCGCTTCAAAATCTCGATGTTTGTTCCTGTCAGGTGGTTCGGGTTCGTTTCCACCGAAATTTCACGGATTTGAAAGCTCTCCCTGATCAGCAAGAGTGTCTCCTCCAGTTCATCTATCAGGATGGTAGGCGTTCCTCCCCCTACGTAGAGTCCGCCAAAGTCATAACCCTTCTCTTTGTAGAACAGGATTTCCTTTCTGAGGGCGCTGAAATAATGCCTGCAAAGGGTCTCCTCAAAAACAACTCGGTTGAAGGAGCAGTAAGGACAGAGCTTCTCGCAGAATGGAACGTGAACATAAAGAAGACGAATCTGTCTTGAATCATCCGGGGTAAGGATCGGTCTCTCCCCTTCCTTAAAGTTCATGGCCTTTGCGAACTCCCGCTTAGCCCCCCTGGTTATCATTTCATTGATCAAAGCAATAATCCTCTATACTGAAAACGCTTTGAAAATATAATTCTTCGATGCTCAAAACATTTTTTCGACAATTCTAATTCTCACTCCACTGCAAATCCAAAACTCACTCTTCGAGCTCAAGCAGTTGGATTTGCGACCGTTTCGTTGCGATTGAAATTGTTACCGAAAAAATCTTGATTCGCTCTCATAATCATATTTTCAAAGCTCTCATTCTCATTTGAAGAAGTACTTTCCCCTTTAAAGTCTGCGGAACACTAACAAACATCGTGGAAATTATCAAGAATCTATATTGAAATAAGAACACAGCAGTGTTAAATAGTAAATGTTAAACAATCTATTCATGGGGAAAGAAGTTTATGTCAAATACCAAAATCTGGACACTATGGGAAAGCGAAAAGATCAACGAAGATGAAACTACTCTCCTAAGAAAGCCCGCAGCTGAAATTCCGATCCCATTTAATGACGAAGGAAAAAGGGATATAAAAACACTCGTCAATGCCTTTCTCGAAATGGATGACGCCCTTGGTCTTGCCGCCCCACAGATCGGGATAAGTAAAAGAATAGTTGTCTTCAGGAAGAGAAACCTTGACGAAAAGACTCGGATCAAAAGCGAACAAGACTATGATGTTCTTATTAACCCACGTATTACCCAGAGCCGTGGAAAAATGGAAAAAACAACAGAGGGGTGTCTCTCATGCCCTGAGATAAGTATTGAAGTAAGCAGATTCCCCGAAATAAAGGTCAGGGCCTATGATATCCACGGAAATAAAATAAACAACCGGTACACCGGTTTTCTTGCCCGCATAGTTCAGCATGAACTTGATCACCTTGACGGGAAGCTCATAGTGGATCACGAGGGAGCACTGTACTATCCCAAAGAAAAACAGAATTTCTTTGAAAACCTATTGTCTAACAGAGACCTTTGAATTTTGCCCTAAATAGTCTCGATGGTCATTCCCGTGCAAACGGGAATCCAGTATTTTCAACTCCTTATGGATTCCCACTTTCGTGGGAATGACAGAAAGGACGCGTTTTTCAAAGCTCTCTAACAATAAGTAGGGCACCTGAGCTGCAGGCCGGAAGTTTAATCTCGTCGAATACCTGCGCCTCACCGATATAAATATGGGGAAGGAAGATCTTTCACTGTGGCAAGCCCCGGTTTCGCATCAACCACCGCTGGAGTGGAGTTCACCAAAACAGCGGTAGTAGCCTCATCCCCCGCGATACCACCATCAATCCTCATGTTAACATCAGGAGTCCCAATAATATAAATAGAATCATGAGGATCTTCCGCCCCTATATACATCCTCAAATCAAGGACAATTATCTCTTCGCCATCCTTGACCCCTTTCGCAACATTCTTGATTCCGGCGATATCTCCGGCCTTCAGATCAAAATATTCCGTTTTCACCGGTTTCACAGCCATGACAGGGTCTACGCTTTCCCTGACCTCGTCAAAAGAGATATCCAGCCGATCCGCGATAAGATAAAGTGATTCCAGAAGTCCGGCGTGTCCCAGCGCCTTTTCATCTATCTTTGCCCGAAAGACCTCAGGGGTCATCCCCGCTCCGATCTTCTTCTGCAGCGGATATCTGCGCGTGGCGGCATTAACCACCCTTTCAACTCGAATCTTTTTCACATCCTGACAAACCGCCGTCAGAAAGAGGGGAAGGGAATCCATAACAAACCCGGGATTCACACCCGTGCCGAGAACAGTTACACCATTTTCAATGGCTTTCCGACTCAATTCATCTGCCAGTTCAGAATTTTCAGCCGAGGGAATCAACAGCTCTTCGGCGGAAGAGACGATATTCACTCCGGCCTTCACAATCTCCACTAACTGAGGAAATATGTTTCTCATACGTGATCCCGTCGTGTGAATAACCACATCGGCCTTAACCCCGGCTAACAACTGCCTTGCATTGTCAGTAACAGTTATCCCCAATTCCCTTTTCAAATCCAGGATATCTCCCAGGTCCTTACCCACCATATCTTTTGAAATATCAACCGCGCCAACTATCTCCATATTTGTCTTTTTCAGCACCAGTCTGGCCGTTTCAACCCCGATGGGACCCAAGCCGTAGTGAATTACACGAATCTTTCTTGAACTCATTCTATCAAACCTCCTATGAATATAGTCAACTTTGTACCACTATCACACATGACCGGATGTGGTGGCATATAAAATACCACCCTACAGAATTGTAAGGTCGGGTTTTATACCCGACCGGACGCTAACCGGTTTCCTCGGCAAGCAAACTTTCTCCTTCTTTAACTTTACCTTTTCTCCTCCTCTGGATCAGATAAACGGCCACAAGTATTCCCAACCCTATCAAGTTTAAATAGGGTATACGCAGGAAAAGGCAGAGCGTTGCAATACCGGTCGCTATCCTTTCCAGTATGGTCGATTTGTCCTTGAAATATCCTATTATCGTTGCCCCAAGCGCTATGACCCCTATAACTATCGCGGCAAACACCATGATAAATCCAAGATAGTTAAACGGTACATTGGGGTCAAGGAGCCTCGGCAGCCATAGAATAATCGGGGAATACACAAAGACAAAGGGCACACAAAAGCCCGCCGAGGCCAGACCGAAGGCAGTAAATCCGGTCCGGAAGGGATCCGCCCCGGAAATTCCGGAGGCGGCGTATGCCGCAAGGGCGACAGGCGGCGTTACATCGGCAAGCACGGCGTAAAACAGAACAAACATATGTGAAACAAGCGGAGGGATTCCCCACTGCATGAGAGCAGGCGCCGCTATCATAGAGGCGATAATATACTGGGCGGTGGTTGGAAGACCCATGCCGAGCACAAAACAGGCGATTGCGGTAAAGACAAGCGTAAAAAACAGAGCAAGGGCATCCAAGGTCAGCAGGTGCATAAAATCTATATGGCTGACAAAGAAGGCCACCCCATGGGCCAATTCGATAACGGCAGCCGCAAACTTCAACCCCAACCCGGTGAGGGTCGTAGCGCCGACTATAAACCCGACACAGGCACAGGCCGCGCCGATGGCTAAGGCGTTTTTCGTCCCCCATTCGAGAGTATTTAATATATCAACCACCTTCATCCTGCTGTCCTTATAAAAGACCCCTATAGCAATTACCGCCATAGTACTCCAGAAGGCGCAAAGTGACGGGTCCACCCTGATTATCAGCAGGATAGCCAAAACTGACGCCGCAAGGATGCCGAAGAGCCAGGATACCCTGTCGGTCTTCTTAAAGACATAGAAAAACCCGGCCACTGCGACTACAATCCAGAAAATCAGGAATATGGAGTGGTCCAGGGGATTGGCCCAAAACAGAACGGAGGGCATCGATAAAAGGATGACAATCAAAAGAGGCATTGTCCTTCTGTGTATCTGGCCTATAGCCACGGAATAAATGATCCCCCAGAAGGCAGCCAGGAAGGGACTGCTGCCGGATATCAAAAGATACACGATTACAACAAGAGGCAGCAGCAGAAGCCCTCTTTCCTTGAGAACTGCTCCCACTCTCGGGAGCGCGTCTTTTGGAAGACCGGTGAGCCCCTCTCTCAAGGCCTCAAAATGAACCATGGTACCCACCGCGAAGAAGTGCAGAAAGGCTGGAAGAATAGCGCAGGCGGCGATCTTTATATATGGTATCCCCAAAAACTCCGCCATAATGAAAGCCGCCGCCCCCATAATCGGCGGCATGAGCTGTCCTCCCGTTGACGAAGCGGCCTCAACAGCGCCCGCAAATCTGGAAGAATATCCCACCTTTTTCATGAGTGGAATGGTGAAGGCGCCTGTGGTAACGGTATTCGCTATGGAGCTTCCGCTTATGGAACCCAAAAAACCACTGGAAACAACGGAAACCTTTGCCGGACCACCAACGGTGCCACCAGCCAGGGCCATGGCAAGATCTATAAAGAGCTGCCCGAGTCCGGTCTTGGAAATAAATATCCCGAAGAGGACAAAATGAAATACAAACGTAGCAACAACACCGAGCGGTATGCCGAATATTCCCTCTGTTCCCAGATACATGTGCTCTATAATCCGCGGAATGGAATATCCCCTGTGGGCGAAGAAACTAAGCCCCGGGATATCAAGAAAATAAGGTCCCAGATAACAGTTTATCAAAACGAGAAAGGATATGAAGGGAAGCGGCGCGCCGATGCTCCTGCGCGCTCCTTCAAGAACTAAAAGAATAGCGAAACATCCCACAACCAGATCAGTCATTTCAGGGAGTCCGGCCCTGAAGACCAAGCCATTGAATTCTAAAAAAATATAAACGGATACAACAGAAGACAGGAGTGCGAAAAAGACATCAAAATATGGAATATTATCCTGCTTGTAGATGAACGATCTCCCTTTTGCAATCGCCAGGAGCGATCCCGCCCACTGAAGCATAAAGAGTAAAATTATACTCAAAAAAGTGCCGAAAAGAAAAACACTCCAGAACACAAGGGGGGCGTTAACATCCTGAAAACATTCGACGAAATCAAAATGAGCGAACCCGCGAAATGCGGCATACAAAAGCCCCACAATCATCAGAGTGAAAATTGGAAAATCCAGATAAGCGGCAAGCCGCCTTTCTATAAATTCGCGCCTCTTAAAATAGAGGATAAGCAGGAAGGAAGCGATGGCCAGAGAAACAACGGCCGTCACGGACAGACTGAAAACTTCCCTGAACATAACCGTAAGAAGAGAGCTGCCGATAAAGGAATAGATTAAATCATAGACAAAATATTTCCGCCCCTCTGTCCCCTCCTTTCTTATGGTATATAGCATAAAGACAAGCGGCAGGACAAAGGCCAGGTGAAACGCCCTGTGCCTCCACTCTTGCAGGACACCAAATCCGGCTGTATAGAGATGGAATATCGAAAGGATCAGCGTCATGGCAAAGACGAGCTTTACGGCAAGACCGCTAAGCTGGCGAAATCTGAGCTCAGGATCGTACTTGGACAGCTCGTCCATGTCTTCCTTGACTTCTTTGGTAGCCGAAAGGTTTTCTGTAGATTCCATTGATTTTCACCCTTTCTCCAACCTTTTCCCGTCAAGGAAGAGGGTGTGTTTTTGACTTTTTACGATTCTATAAATATAAGTTGGTGGTTTCGTGAAAGGTCTAAATATATACAATTTTGTCATTCCCGTGAAAACGGGAATCCAGTTTTTTCAAGTGGTTAGCCGTTTATGGGTTCCCGCCTACGCGGGAATGACAGACTTTTTACGAATGTGTCACAAGTTATGATTTCTAGTTGAGACACTTCAGTTTCAGACAGGCATATTCAAGAAAGGAGACTTTTCTTATGTTGAGTCTCAAAAGGGTGTTCCCCACCAGAGAGAAAAGCTTGAGAGAATGACCTTCAATCTTCAACGTATTATCGTACTTCTCATCGACCCATACAAGAATCTCCGGAAGCACCCTGTGCATTTTAGAAATACGGAAATGATCCTTTTCCTGACTGAATATCTCTTCCCCGGAAGGCGCGGAAGGAAGCCCCGTATTACAAGAGGAGAAGGTCGTCTCATAAAGAACTATACGATACCCGTCGTCAATCACAAAAAAATCCCAGACAGGACAGTGTTCAACCGAATGTATGTACTTTACCGCAAATCTGTCATCCGGTTGGACAATATGGACAAACACAGCCTTCCCTTCCCGCAATGCCGTAACCTGCAAGACATGAAATGGAATAAAGGCAAGGGAAAACAGAAAAACGATAAAAAGGACAAATAAGACTTTTCTTGCCTTCATAAAAACTGGGCACCGATGGGTTCGGTGCCCAGTTACCTCCCTGAAAAAAACTGAAGTTGAAACTACTTAATTAACCCCTTTTCTCTATAAAACTTTGCGGCGCCGGGATGAAGCGGAATCGCCATTCCATCCAGTGCCGTATCCAGGGTTACATCCTTCCCCTTGGCGTGGGCCTTTGCCATAATCGCGGCGCCACTCGGGGCGACGGCAGCCTTGCCACCCTTTTTACGCAGAACAAACTTTCCACTCTCCCACAGGGCCTTGGTCAGTCTGTAGACAACTTCCTGGGGGACATTGGCGTCAACAACCCACTGGGCCGTAGTGGTAATCGTGGGCACATCCTTATCTACACCCCTATAAGTACCTGCAGGGATTACCACCTTGGCATAGAAGGGAAACCTCTTGACAAGTTTCTTTATCATCTTCTCTTCAATAGGAACAAGTGTGATATCGGATGTCGTGGACAGCTCCGTAATGGCCGCGGTAGGCCAGCCCGCGGTAACAAAGGTAACGTCAGCCTGCCGGTCTTTCAGTCTCTGAGAAGCCCCTGAAAAGCCAAGCCAGTCAACACCGGCAAAATCCTTATAGGTAAGTCCAAAGGCAGTCAGAACATTCAATGTATCAACCTCCGTTCCACTCCCTCTGTCACCGGGGACCAATCTCTTGCCTTTTAAATCCCTGACGCTCTTTATGCCGGCATCCGCCCTGGCAACAATCTGTATGGTCTCCGGATAAAGAGATGCTATCCCTCTCAGATTCTTTACCGGTTTCCCATCAAACTGGGCAGTTCCCGTATACGCGGCGAAGGCCACATTATTCTGAACAAAGGCCGATTCTATCTGATGCTCTCTTATAAGGTTGCAATTCGCAACGGATGCATTACCTGACTGGGCCGTAACAATAATATCAGGAACCTTGTTGGACAGCGCCTGGGCCAGAACACCCCCAAGAGGATAATAAGTACCCCCCGTACCACCGGTCGCAATGGCAAAAAATTTCTTCCCGGCAAAAGAAGTCCCTGCAAACACCATGGTTAAAGCC
>JAUVKS010000071.1 GCA_030596145.1 Pseudomonadota bacterium
CGGATAATGTTTTGACACTAAAAGATGGATGTTTGGAGATTTCAGAAAACTCGAAAATAGTGGAAGGGCTGGGTACGGTGAATTAGACCGGAAAAAGGAAATAAACCATGACAGATAATAAAGTACTTCGCCTTACGGAAACAGTTGCAGGTTCCGGTTGAGCTTCAAAACTGCCTCCAGGGGACCTGGAGAAGGCGCTTTGCGGAATGGAATTTCCGACTGATTCGAATCTGATTGTGGGGCTGGATAAAGCAGATGATGCCGGAGTTTACAAAGTCACGGATGATATCGCCATCATTCAGACTGTTGATTTTTTTACTCCAATTGTAGATGATCCTTACTGGTTCGGACAAATTGCGGCGGCAAACGCTCTAAGTGATGTTTATGCTATGGGTGGCGTGCCAAAAACCGCCATGAACCTTGTGGCCTTTCCAATTAAAGAAATGAACATTTCAGTTCTCCGCATGATTATTCAGGGAGGGCTGGATAAGATGAAAGAAGCGGGTGTTGTTCTGGTGGGCGGCCACAGCGTAGAGGATAAGGAATTGAAATACGGTTTGTCTGTTACCGGGTTCATTCATCCTGATCATGTACTTACCAAGAAAAACCTTAAGGCAGGAGATCGACTGATACTCACCAAGCCGCTGGGAACCGGCATTATCAACACTGCAATCAAGGGAGGCCTTGCTTCCGTAGAAATCATTGAGTTTGTTACTGGTCTCATGGCAACCCTTAACAGGGATGCGGCAGAGGTAATGAACGATTATCCTGTCCGTGCATGCACAGATATTACAGGTTTCGGTCTTTTGGGCCATATTGCAGAAATGGTGGCCGATTCAGAACTTGGAATTGAAATCCAGTCTGACAAGATACCTATTATAACTGAAGCCATGGAATATGCAGGTATGGGTTTGGTGCCGGCAGGAGCTTATAAGAATCGTGAATTTCGAGAGCAAATGGTCGATTTTGTCCCTTCAGTGGATCGTCTGATTCAAGACATCCTCTTTGATCCACAGACATCCGGTGGATTGCTGATTTGTGTGGAAAAAGAAAGTGCGAATGATCTGGTAAACAGTTTAACGAAAAAGGGAGTAAATAATGCGGCTGTTATCGGAGAGGTGTTGCATAGACCGGAGGGAAGGATTGTTGTAAGTTAAAAAAAGTCATAAAAGAAAAAAGAGGTTTGACAAGAAGAAGAGAAGATCGTATAAAAAACAAAATATTTACGACATTTAGATCCAAGAAGGATCATCTGTAAATATATTTAAAGAGCCAATTTCAAAACGTCCCCTTTTGTCCGATATCTGCGTCCCCGATTAGCGGGATCTACGCTTCGCTTCGACAGGCTCAAATTTTAATCCTCGAAATACTCCATGTATTCCTTTGGTTAAAATTTTTGCCTTCCTTGATCTCGAACAAAATTGAACATTTTGAAACTACCTCTAAAGTTTAAAATAAATAATAAAGGCCACGAAGGCTATAGACCCGACAAGAATCGGGAGTTTTCGTGGCCTTTATTATTTTGAAGATGCTAAATACTAACTGCAATTTCCCCAAAGGTTAATCTCAATATAGAATAGATGGCGATAATGCCACTGAGCCTGAGGGTTGGAAACAGATACAAGAAAAGATCGGGAGCTAATCGTTGAGTGTCTGGATGCACTTAATGGTACACTGGTTTTAGATATAAAACCTTAATAAGATAATTGGGGGGTAAAAAATGAAAAAAGTCATTAATTCAGTAATCTTTGCAGCCACCTTTCTGTTTATTAACTTCAGTATAGTCAATCTAACAGCTGCTGGCTATACAATCGTTGTCGACCAGGTAGGAAGGAAAGTTGCTGTTCCTGATAAAGTTGAGCGAGTGGTCTCACTTTCGCCGGAAGGTACCAGGGTAGTCATTGCACTTGGTGCAGCGGATAAACTCGTGGGAGTGGGTTCTTATTCTCAACGGGCGATATTTTCTCAATATTCAGAAGTATTTCCCTGGGGTAAAAAACTTCCCGATGTAGGTAAACTTACTGGTCCGAATATGGAGTTGATAGTCTCTTTAAACCCAGACGTGATTTTGGGGGGCTGGTCGTATCCACCAGAAGCTACCAGTTTAATTCAAGAGAAGACCGGCATTCCTGCTGTATGCGTCTATACCAATAAGACGATAGAAGACACTTTCAAGGAGATAGAAACTATAGGCAAAATCATCGGGAAAGAAAAAGAAGCTAAGAAATTAATCGCCTATTTAGATAAGAAAATCGCTAAGGTAAAGGAGGTTGTATTGCAGATACCTGAGAGTGAGAAACGCAAAGTGTATCTTTCGTTCTGGGGTGAGGTTACAAAAACACCTGTTCTCTATGAACCTGTTGATATAGCTGGTGGCATAAATGCGGCAAGCAGTGTTGCACGAGGAGCTGGAGGATGGGGAAAGGGTAGATGGGGGGCAAAGGTTTCGACAGAGCAAATTCTGGACTGGAATCCTGATGTAATCCTGGTTCATCGTTCTGGTTCTAAAAAAGCACCCAAGGCCTCGGTGTCCATAGAGCAGATAATATCGGAACCGGCGTTGAAACTTACTAATGCTGTAAAGAACGGTAGGGTTTACTATACACCGGGTATGATATGCGGCTGGGATCATCCCCGGCTGTTTACTGAGATTTTGTATATGGCCAAACTCTTCTATCCCGATAGATTCAAGGACTTAGATGTAGCGAAAGAAGCTGACAAAATATTCAAGAAATTTTATGGCGTTGGTGGTCTTTGGGAAAAGTTAAGCAAAAGATGCGGCTATTATGAGTGGGAATAAAAAAGATTGAAGAGGGCAAGCTGTGCAAATCTCAGGAAAAGGAAGCCAGAAAAGAGAAGAATACAGAAAGTTTGTGGGGAGAAAGATATTTTTTATTTTTTCTCTGTTGTTTGTAATACTGTTTTTGGTTGGCATAGCTACAACGCTTGGCCCGGCAGATATTACAATCTTAGAGTCATATGCGACGATTCTTCATAAATTCTTTCCGAGTCATTTTTATGTGAGTGAGCTTGCCACGACAGTGATATGGGATATAAGGCTGCCCCGGGTAATAATGGGCATGCTTGCCGGATTCGCCCTTGGCATTACTGGATTAGTAATGCAGGGGATACTCAAAAATCCACTGGCGAGTCCTTATACCCTTGGAATTTCAGCCGGAGCTGGATTTGGAGCAGCCCTTGCATTAATCCTTGGTGCCGGTTTTGGCACAGATAAGTACCTGGTAGTAGGGAATGCATTCATCTTTGCCCTGATTACCTCATCGGTTATCATTGGGGTGACGCGGCATAGAAAGGCTACACCTGAGACGATGATACTTGCAGGGATTGCACTGATGTATTTGTTTAATGCAATGACTACACTGCTTCAGTACTTTGCCGACCCAGAGGAGGCGACAGCGGTGCTCTTCTGGATGGTGGGGGACCTTGGGAAAGTTACATGGAGCAAATTGTCTGTTGTATCTATTGTATCTGTCTGTTCTATCCCTTTGCTTGTATGGAAATCATGGGATCTCAATGTAATGGGTGCCGGAGACGAGGTGGCTGAAAGCCTCGGCGTAAAGGTTGAACATACCAGAGTCTTTATAATGGCGGTTGCCTCTATCTTAATAGCGAGTATCGTGTGCTTTACAGGGACAATTGGGTTCATAGGGTTGGTTGCTCCGCACATAGTTCGTATAGTTATCGGGTCAGACTATAGATTTGCCATACCTGCGTCCGGGATTACAGGTGCACTGTTGCTTGTTGGAGCAGACGTTGCGTCAATGCAGATTTTGGCTCCGGTAATTATTCCTATAGGAGTGATGACAGCCTTTATGGGGGTTCCTTTGTTCTTTTACCTGATCATGAGGAGAAGGAGGGAACACTTTTGAAGCTCAAGATAAAGAATGTTGTGTTCAGCTATGCAAGCACGCCGATTCTCAAAAACATATGTATGGAGCTTGCTCCATCAGAAGTATTGGGCATCGTGGGCCCAAATGGTTCGGGCAAATCCACTTTGATCAGATGTATAGACACGATAATAAAACCCCAGAAGGGAAGCATACTTCTGGATGAAAGGGAGATAAAAAAAATGAGTCGGATTGAGATCGCCAGGCGCATGGGATATGTGCCACAGGCCTCTTCTTACGTCTTTCCGGCTACGGTCTTCGATACCGTTCTTATGGGCCGACGACCCCATCTGGGCTGGCGCAGTAGTGAACATGATATTGAAAAGGTTTTGGGGGCATTGAAGTTGTTGGGAATTGAAGACTTTGCACTAATGAACTTTGATGAGATTAGCGGAGGCGAGCAACAAAAGGTATTTATTGCGAGAGCGCTTGCTCAGGAAGCAGATATTCTTCTCCTCGATGAGCCTACCAGCAATCTCGACATAAGGCATCAACTTGAGGTAATGGAAATAATAAAAAATCTAGTAACGGAGAAGGGAATTTCTGTGATAATGGCAATCCATGACCTGAATCTCGCGGCGAAATACGCTGACCGAATAGTGATGCTGAACGGAGGCAGTATTCGTAGTGCCGGCGACCCTCCTTTGGTATTGACCACAGAGAATATAAAGTCAGTCTATGGTGTTAAGGCTGTCGTGAAGAATGAATCGGGGAAACTCTACATTATACCAGTTGGTGTATCTGCAAGATGAGTACAGCCACAGACAGGAGAAGAGACGGATAAGATAAGCAATACAGCTTAGCCCGAAGTTAAAAAAGTTGCTTTTTACTTCTTTCGGTGCTTAAAGCTCTTCAAATACAATCTTTCTCTTGGTATTATCATAGAGTTTGAGCCTGGCCTTGAGTATTTTTTGCTCACCGAAGATACTGACGAGCTTGATCTCATCTTCCTCCATTTCCACGAGATCAACACTTTCCAGGAACATTTCTTCTTCCCCATCTTTCAAAATAAATGCATGAGCTTCACACATGGAAAACCTCCCCTTTGAATGATAGCCATCGAATTACTCGAGGGCCTTTAAAGCATTGCGTAAACATTCGTTGCTTTTTGCCGTCATCTCCATTATTTCCCGGACATGTGCCGAACTCTTAATTTTTTCCGCTTCCTTCAGTTGCTCGGCAAACATCTCGTATTCTGATTGGTGATGATTATTGTGTGTGATCCAGTTCTCCAATCTGATTCTTGTCTTTTCAATGAAATCCATAACCAAAGCCTCCCTTTTTCTTCGATTCGGTAAACAATTTATATGATAGTGATGTTACTGACTGGTATACTCCATTGATACTTGTCTTGACTATCTAATCTTCCACTAACAAAATACGGTGATCAACCAGATTCATCTCCTTGACGTGCGCCCTTATCTTTAGGCCTTCCCTAAAAATATTCTCAAGATAGATACCATCATCCTCTGGCTTTAAAATATCCACACTTTCCATGACAACCTTTTCATGCCCGTCTTTTATAAAATACGCATTCGCCTCACACATAAATAATCACCCCCCTTTTAATGAAGGTTGTGGTTTATACATCCGGTGTTAATTAGTCGAAAACACGGGATACAATAAATCTTGCTCTCAAATTCAATTGCCCGGCTTTTCAAGACCTGTTGTCCGCACCCCCAACATGATAGATAAAGCGTTGGTGTTTCAGTAGCCGGCTGTATTGGAGTGACATGTTCTACAACAAAGAGATTCTCAAAAGGAGAAACAAGCAATCCTTTTATCCGACTATCTAAAATATCCTGAAAATTCACAACATCATCAAGAGATGCCTGATCTTTAATGATCTTTTCTTCAAGCACCTCGTATTCATCCTTATCACCATATTTCTGTTCCTTAAATGCCAGCTTGAAGCCATATTGTTCGTTTTTTAACAAGAACGTATAGTTGTGTTTGCCAAAGTCAAAGATTTTCAAACGTTGATTTCCTGCCGTAGCTCCAAGCAAAATCTGGATGGCATCCAGGGCAGAGGTACAATTTTCAGCAATTACCGAAATTCCTCCCTCCAGTTTACAGTTTTTTGAGAATAGTTTCTGAGCATATTCACAGGCTTTTGCGCCGATCACCAGCTCAGGGCACAGATGACCGTGGAAATCAACGATCCTTTTGAGCGTCATATTAACAAGCATCTTTCTCTCCCTCCGATTAAGCGCCATCAATTCTCTATCGCTTAAGATTCTAAAGCTCAGGACCCAAAAACCCTTATTGAAAGGAGTCTTTTGATTCCTATTAGACCACTGGAAGTATAGAAAATAGACTTCCTCATTATCCGCTTTTACCAGAAAACCATTGATATGACGGTTTGCTCCGGGTCTAAAACGACCAAGGATTTCGTAAACAATGTGTCTTTCTTCCCGATGGAAAAAATGAACAGGTATCTGCAGGGCATTGTCGAAATCCACTTTTACATTTTTCTGGATATATTCCAATAGATCGTACCGGATAGACCTTAAAGCTTCCGCTGTATTCATAAACAAGCCTCTTCTAATAAAAACCTCTTCCAATAATCAGGCCACCGTGCGAAGCAGTTCGAGACGGTAAATTGGGGAAATTTTGAGAGAATTTTCATGTAAACAACCCCTTTCAAACAAACTCTTTTTTATGATCTGAATCACCAATCTCAGAGCTTTGTGCACCTCCCTGGAGATCGCAACGCCTTCTGTCGCTTTTGGCTCAATCCACAAGAATAAAATATCCCCTGGAAATCCTCCAGCCAGTTCGGTCCTGCACAGGGCATCAACAAGTAATTCTATTGAATGGGATTCATTTATAAGCCAAGCAACGTTGTGTTGGAAAGTTCTGTAGTCCCAACAATGAATACTTCCTGCAGAACCTCCCAAGTTAACTGCTCCAACAATTACAGCAAAGTCCATTTCGTAGAGCAACTCCCCTGCATACCTCGGATCATCAGCCAGATACGCAAGATGAATTGAGTTGCATAACTGTTCCTGCTCAAGAGCCTCAATAATATAACAGCCGACACCGAAATCCCCATTCAAGATATCACCCAGGCCAATAATTGAAGCCTTTTTTATCTATTCCCCTTTTGAATAAAAAAAGCCAGGAACGCTCACCTGGATTTCGATCCAGACCAGCCTTCCTGGCTTATTTGCTATGGCTAACTTTTAATAACGATTTCAATTACAAACGCAATTCCTCATCGCGCATTGATGTATTTAATTAAATAATTGTACACGTTTGTCAAGAGAAACTTGGAGTTTTGGGCAGTGATAGTCACGTAAGCTCAAACATTATGGTTATCTCCATATGAAACGACCCCTTAAACAGGCTTGACGGCGGCATTGGAAACGGCATGGCATCTTCAGATGATTGCGTGATTCAAGACATCCTCTTCGATCCACAGACATCCGGAGGATTGCTGATCTGTGTGGAAAAAGAAAGTGCAGATGATCTGGTGGACAGTTTAAAAAAGAAAGGTATAGGAAATGCGGCTGTTATCGGAGAAGCATTGTCCGCGTTGGAGGGAAGGATTGTTGTGAGTTAAAAAATCAAGAAAAAGGTTTGACAAGAAGAAGAGATAAACGTATAAAGAACAAAATATATACGACATTCAGATCCAAGAAGGATCTTATGTAAATTTAAAGTTTAAAATAAATAATAAAGGCCACGAAGGCAATAGACCCGGCAAAAGTCGGGAGTTTTCGTGGCCTTTTTTATTTTGAAGAGGCTAAATATCAACCTCAATATTCCCATACGAAATGGATCCAAAAAAGGAGATGAATTATGAGAAGATGTATGCAAATTTTGTTGGTTGTAGTGTTGGTTGTCTGTGCAGCTCAAGGTCTATGGGCATCTGATGTGAAGAGCTTGATAAAAGGTGGAATGCAGGATCTGAAGATTGAGAAGGGAAGTCCCAATCTTTTGGCGCTCACAGATGCGACTTACGTGAAGGTAAATGGCAGGACAAGCGAAGGATATGTGGATATGATCAGGGAAGTAACAGGGTGTTCCATTGGAAAGGGCAATCTTTTGTTATTTCACCGCCCAATTAGCTACCCTTTAAAGGTCGTCCTCTTCAGAAAGGATAACAAAGACGCTGTTGTCATAACGTATGATGGGAAAAAAGCAGGAAAGATCAACCTAAATATAGACGGCGACAAGGC
>JAUVKS010000060.1 GCA_030596145.1 Pseudomonadota bacterium
AAAGTTGCTCACTCCTGCCGCTACATATTCAGCATATCCGAATGTAGCCGTAGTCAGCACAACAAAAACTGTAACCAACATTGTTGAAAGTGTCTTTTTCATGGTTTGTATCCTCCTTTCTGTTTTCCTTGCCCATTATAAATGAAATTATCGTGCCAGTTTTGGGAGTTTCTGCAAAATATGCTATAACCTTTTGATATTTAAAAGACATCTTCGGGTTAAATCAATTTGTTGATATAGGAATTTATTGTGAAAGAAGGATGCTTTTAAAAGAAATGTTCAATTGGATTGAATGGAATGTTAACTGAAAGTTCGAAGGTTAAAGGTGAAGGGTTAAAAAGGTAGGTTAGGTTGAGGGACGAAACCCAACAGAAGAGTTACAAATTTTCCTCTATCACCCCAGCTATATGTCTTGCTATTTTTGAGATTTCCTCTTTTGAAGGGCCTTCGACCATCACACGGCAAAGCAATTGTGTGCCCGAAAATCTGACCAGCACTCTTCCTTTACCGTTCAGTCTTTTTTCGGCTTCGTCGATTGCTTTTTTTACCGCGGTGATTGCACTTAAGTCTCTTCTTTCTTTAATTGTGACGTTGACAAGGATTTGGGGGAATTTTGTCATTACGCTGCTGAGTTCGGAAAGCTTCTTTCCACTTTTTTTCATGATGGCCAGTACCTGTAAGGCCGAAAGGGTTCCGTCTCCGGTCGTGGAATTGTTGAGAAATATCAGATGTCCCGATTGCTCTCCTCCGAAGTTGTAGCTGTTTTTGAGCATTTCCTCCAGGAGATATCTGTCACCAACCTGTACCTTGACGACGTTAATTCCTGCTTCCTTCATTGCAATGTCAAGGCCGATGTTACTCATAACAGTAGTTACAAGTGTATTCCAATTTAAACTATTTTCTTCTTTCATGTTCAGGGCGCACATGGCCATGATATGATCCCCGTCGATAACGTTTCCATTTTCATCTGAGAATATAACCCGATCGGCATCTCCGTCCAGGGCGATTCCAATATCAGCACCATTTTCCTTAACTGCAGCGGAAATGACTTCCGGGTGCATTGCTCCGCAGTTCAGATTGATATTTTTTCCGTCGGGGGTTATTTCTAAAGGAATAACTTTTGCCCCCAGTTCTTCGAGGACGAATGGGGCAACTCTGTAAGCCGCTCCATTGGCGCAATCGATGACGATTTTCAGTCCGTTCAGCGAAAGTGTTTTTGGAAAGGAATCTGTCAAATGAGCAATGTATCTTTCTTCGGCACTATTTATTGTGAGGACTTTTCCTACTTCGCCCGCGGTTGGCAGCATTGAACCCATTTCTTTGGAGAAGATAACCGATTCTGTTTTCTTTTCCATCGAATCGGAAAGTTTGAGACCGTCTCCCGAAAATATCTTCAGGCCATTATCCTGAAAGGGATTGTGGGAAGCGGATATCATGATGCCTGCATCGGCTCCCATCTCAGTTGTGAGAAAGGCAACAGCGGGAGTGGGAAGATGTCCCACGGTGATGACGTCTACGCCCATTGAGCATATCCCGGAGACCAAGGCGCTTTCAATCATGTGGCCGGAAAGACGGGTATCCCTGCCCACCAATATCCTGTGCCGTTTTTCCCTGTTTTTGAAGATATATGCCGCAGCCCTCCCTATCTGTACCATCATGTCTGCTGTAATAGGGTAGACATTGGCAACCCCTCTTATTCCGTCTGTTCCAAACAGTTTTCTCACCGGCTTAAGTTCCTTTTTAAAATTTATAAGTTTATGATGTCCTTGTGGGGCCAGGCTTCAACTGCCTTCGACATTGCATTATTGTAAGCATTAATTAGGTTCCTTCTACTGACCATTCCTATGACTTTTTTGGGGTTTTCAGGGTCTACAATCGGAAGCTCCTCTAAATTTTTGAAAGTGAATTTTCTGAGTGCGTTGTTCAGATCTTCGTCTGGGGTTACGGTTATGATATCTACTATGGCTATATCCTTTGCGATGACAAGGTTTGGCAATATCTCTTCGGTCAGCAGCCTTCTCACGTCGTGAATATCAAATATTCCTGTCATGAGTCCAGCGGAGTCAACAACCGGGAAATAGGATGATTTGCTTACGGATATTAGATGAATTATCTTCCTTAGAGGAGTTGTTTCCTTGACGGAGGTGAACTCATTGGGGATATCAATGGCGTTACTGACCTTCAACCCCTCCAATACATCAATCATATACTCTCCCCTGTGGGCGGGGGAGTCTACGCGTGTAGGCACCTGTCTTTCGTATATGGTAAATCCTCTGGAAAACAGGAGAGCAACCGCGCATACGAGCATCAAAGGGGTAAGAAGCCCATAATTTCCACTGAGTTCACAAACCATGATCAATGTTGATATGGGAGTATTTGCCGCTCCCGCGAAGAACCCTGCCATTCCGACGAGCACATATGCAGTCGGTTGTGTTACAAGTCCGGGCATGAGGTGGTGTGCAATTCCGCCAAATGCCCCACCCAGCATAGCCCCTATTATCAGGGATGGTGCAAATACACCACCACTTCCCCCGGATGATATGGTAAACGATGTCGCCAGTATCTTGGCAAAGGCTAATATCAGCATTAACCCAATGGCCATCTTTCCATAGATGGCAAGTTGCACCCATCCGTAACCGGAGCCCAACACCTGGGGATAGAATAGAGCAAGGCAACCTACAAGAAGGCCTCCTATCGCCGGCTTTATGTGAGGAGGACCTGGAAGCCTTTTGAAGAACTCTCTCATTCCATAAAAAACTTTAACATATACATGCCCTAATGCGACACACGTTGCAGCAAGTATGAAATAGATTATAAGTTCGAGGGGATTGTTAAAAGTAAAGTCAGGTGTATGGAATAGAGCACCCCAACCTACTATTGACGAAAACACAGAGTACCCTATAATTGATGATATTATCGCAGGGATAATGGCCTCGTATTCCAATTCTGCCTCGCTGTAAAGAACTTCTGCTGCAAAAAGAGCCCCCCCTAAAGGGGCACGGAAGATACTTCCTACTCCTCCCCCAATTCCTGCTACCAACATTATCCTTCGTTCTTTATCGGTAAGCCCTAATTTCGACGCAAGGTATGAACCAAAGCCCGCACCAATCTGTGCTATAGGACCTTCTCTTCCTGCTGAGCCACCGGACCCTATAGTTATTGCTGAGGCAATCGTCTTTATAAACGGGACCCTTTTTCGTATTACTCCCTTTTTGTGATGAAATGCCTCTATTGCTGCATCGGTCCCATGCCCCTCGGCCTCCGGTGCCCACTTATAGACTATAAAACCCGCAATAAGACCTCCTATGGCAGGGATAAAAGCAAAGTACCATGGAATTCCCGTGTCCAGGGTAAAGAGACTCTGTTGCAGGGAATTGTATAAGGGAGAGACAATCCCCGTAGTCTCATCGATCATAGGGGGGGCATAACTGCCTGCCTTCGTAAGAAAAAAGTAACTCCCTATCTTCAGCAGATGATAGAAAACTACAGCTCCGAGGCCAGAGATAACACCAACTATTGAACTGAGGAATATAAGTTTGGTGATGGCCTTTATGCTTGTTGAGGAATTATTGGAATTTGATTTTTCCATTAGTGTCTATGCTTCTTCCAAGATTTCACTTGAAGGAAGAGGCCCAATTGGGACAAATGTTATAGTATCGAAAAAGTTTAAAGTGCCTAAAGTTAAAAAATGTGCTTTCAGCGCAGCCTGTTCCAAATTTGACTGCTATTAACTTTAGCTCACTCTTAATCAATAATTACAAAGATTTTGTCATATCGACAAACTATTGTCGATGTTGAAACAGTAAGCAGCCTAAGCTACATCGGAAAGCTATATAAATTCGGAATTCGTGTCCACTTCCCTTTCAACTACCGAACCTAATACATTTATGATATATTGTTGAAAATTTCCAGGAAAAAGTACTTAGCCGATCAAAGCCGATAGTCTTCAAATGAAAATAGGTAAATTATCTCTAAGAAATAACGTGTTGTTGGCGCCGATGGCAGGGATTACGGATCTCGTGTTCAGGTTGCTTGTCAGAGAATTTGGGTGTGCTCTTGGTTTTACCGAGATGATCAGCGCAAATGGTCTGGTCAGGGGAACGGAAAAAAGCTATCGATATCTCGAAACCACGCCCAATGACAAGCCTCTTGGTGTACAGATATTCGGGTCTGATCCTGATGTACTTTCCGAAGCTGCAAGAATAGTAACGGATAGAGGTGCCGATCTTGTGGATATTAACATGGGTTGTCCTGTGAAAAAGGTTTTGAAAACCGGTGCGGGAGGTGCCCTGATGAAGGAACCAGCAAAGGTTGCAGTCATATTGCAACGCCTCAGAGAGGCTACGCCCCTGCCATTAACAGTGAAAATACGTTCAGGGTGGAATCATGATGAAATAAGTGCTCTGAATATAGCCCGTATTGCTCAGGATTGTGGTGTAGATGCCGTGATCTTGCATCCTCGTACTGTGAATCAGGGATTTGGGGGCAGGGCAGACTGGAGCCTTATTGCGAGTGTAAAAAAATGCTTGAATATATCTGTTGTAGGGAGTGGAGACATAAGAAGTCCCGAAGATGCCCGCAGAATGTTGGATGAAACCGGATGTGATGGTGTGATGGTAGGAAGAGGGGTTTTGGGGAACCCATGGATTATTAAAAACATAGTATATTATCTCAAGGGTAAAAATGTTTTATTACCACCTACCCTGCGAGAAAGAGAAGGTATAATCAAGCAGCATTTAAACATGAGTGTTGATTTTCTCGGTGCAGGGGTTGGAGTAAGAAATTTCCGTAAACATATGTCATGGTATACGAAAGGTTTAAAAGGAGGTTCCCGGTTTAGAGAGATGGTTGGAAAGGCAGATGAGAAAGAATCTGTGCTGGATGCAGTTCACAGATATTTTCAGTCCATAAATGAAAAGTAGATGGCGAATCACCTGTTTGACCTGTTTCCTTAGCAATTTGGGTCAATTTTGGGTCACATCTTCATAGGCAATTTCGGATCTCCTGCCCCCCCCTGGTGGGTCCGGGCTCACATCTTTGTTCTGACCACTTAACGCTTACGTTAAAAATAAGGCCTTGACTTTTATTGGTTGAGTTGACATAATTCTCGACATCCAATTTGACCTTCTTGTGTTTGAGAAGGGGAAAGTGGCTGACTTAATGGAGCAAGGTAAGCTTTTGGAATTAGTCAAATTTAATGAACTTGAAGGGAAAATTAAAGTATTAATAGAGGAGTATTCGTTCCTGAAAAACAGGAATCAGGTATTGGAAGAATTATCAGAGGATAAGGATGAGGAGTTAGAAAGGGTAAATAGTAAGATAAAGAGATTAAATGAAGAATGGGATGCTGTTCGCGCAAAGGTAGATTCACTTCTTGATATGCTTCAGGATATAAGTGTGCCACAGTAAAGTTTAAGGTAATGCTTTTGAAAAAGCGATTTAATATCGAAGTTCTGGGGCAAGAGATTTTAGTATTGAGTGACTCAGGGGATGAACACGTAGCAGAGATAGTTCAATATGTTAATGACAAGGCGGAAGAAGTAAGGAATACTTCCGGAAATATTTCGACATTGAATGTCGCCATCTTGATTGCTTTAAACATTGCTGATGAGTTTTTTAAGTTTAAAAAAAACAAGGAAGATATTCATAGTCAATTGGAAAGCAGGACCGAAAAATTGATTAATTTCATTGAGGAAGGAAGATAGTAAGTAAGAGACTATAGAATCCCCTGCGATGCGCGTGATTAGCATAAAGTTTTTGAACCAACACCTTGTGAATAGGGAGCCTTTCCTTGTTAGCGGTGTGCATGGCTGCCAGTATCTCGTGATAGCGGGAGGCAGAAAGCCTAAAGCAACAACAGGGCACCCACTTTTTAAAGCGGTTCAAAAAGGTAGTTGTTAACACGGTATAGGCGGGGGATCTTTCAGTTTCGTTTGGAAATTTGTTTTTACCTTGACTTTGTAGTGGTATAAAAGAATTATAACTCCCCCCGAATAGGTTCTGAGAGCTGGTTTACCCTTCTACATTACTCTTCATTATTCTTACCCTTTAACAGTATTATCAATTACTTTAGGCTGAGGGCAATAAGATTAAGGGCATAGGAATAGGCTTATTCTTTTGGCTTGTCTTAAATCTTGGTTTATTGTTCTTATGTCTTAATGTATTAGCTATTGTATCGTGTTTTTACAATGGGTTGAAGGAGGTGAGGAAAATTTGCTACATTATAATATAGTTATTTTGATGATATTTGGTTCGATTGCCGTAGGGGCGGTGTTAGGATATTTTCTGAGGGAAGGGGCTTCCAGAAAAAGATTGGAATCCTCAAAAAATCTATCGGCAAGGATTATTGGTGAAGCAAAAAAAGAGGCAGAAACCATAAAGAAGGAATCTCTTCTACAAGCTAAGGAGAATCTTCTCAAGGCAAGGACTGAGTTCGAAAAGGATATTGGAAATAGAAAGGCAAAACATGACAATTTAGAAAAGAGACTTCATACTAAAGAAGAAAATCTGGATAGAAGGGAAGAGCTCCTGTTTCAAAAGGAAGCAAATATGGAGAGCAGGGACATGGCGATGATCAATAAGGAGCTTCTTCTGAATGAAAAGCGTAGTGAGTTAAATAATATTATTGATGAACAGAGAAGAAGATTAGAGGAGATTGCGGGAATTTCGTCTGAAGAAGCAAAAAAATATCTCATTCAATCTATGGGTGAGGAAGCGAAACGTGAAGCAGCTATAACTATAAGAAAAATAGAAGAAGAAACCAAACGTACTTCTGACAGAAAGTCGCGAGAGATCATAGCTTATGCTATTCAAAGGTATGCCAGTGATTTCGTGGCTGAAAATACCGTATCCGTGGTAAACTTACCGACAGATGAAATGAAAGGGAGGATTATAGGTAGAGAGGGAAGAAATATCCGAGCGATAGAGGCTGCAACGGGGATAGATTTGATTATTGATGATACTCCTGAAGCTGTAGTCCTCTCAAGTTTTGATCCAGTACGGCGGGAAGTAGCAAAGATATCCCTGGAAAGACTTATCACCGATGGTAGAATTCATCCCGGGAGAATTGAAGATATTGTCAACAAGGTCAAGTCCGAAGTAGAAGCAATTATTACAGAAACAGGTGAAAGGGTATCATTTGATATGGGTGTTCATGATATCCATCCAGAGTTAATAAATCTTCTGGGGAGACTTAAATACCGGACAAGCTTTTCCCAGAATGTTCTTCAACATTCCGTAGAAGTTGCTCACCTGATGGGCATGATGGCTGCTGAATTGGGGATGGATGTAAAAGAAGCCAAAAGGGCGGGATTACTCCATGATATAGGAAAGGCTGTTGACCGTGAGTTTGAGGGAACCCATGCTTCTATTGGCGCTGATTATGCTAAAAGATTTGGTGAGTCAGAAAGGATTGTTCAGGCTATTGCCTGTCACCATGATGACGGTCGGACCAATACACTGCTTGGTGTTCTTATTCAGGCAGCAGATACTCTCTCTGCCTCGAGGCCAGGGGCTCGTCGTGAAATGTTGGAAACTTATGTAAAGCGCCTGGAAGAACTGGAAAGAATAGCCAATTCTTTTAGTGGTGTTGATAAATGTTACGCGATTCAGGCAGGAAGAGAAATACGTATTCTTGTGGAGAATAAAAAAGTATCTGATAATGATGCAGTAATGTTATGTAGAGATATTGTAAAGAAAATTGAGTCTGAATTAACTTATCCTGGTCAAATAAAGGTTACTGTAATAAGGGAGACCAGGGCTTTAGATTTTGCGAAATAGAAAGGAAAACGGACATTTGAGGATATTACTTATAGGGGATATAGTCGGCAAACCGGGCAGAAAGGTTGTTCGGCGGTTTCTTCCTGACATAATCTACAAGCATGAAATAGATTTGGTCATTGCGAATTGTGAGAATGCGGCCGGGGGATTTGGTGTTACAAGGGATATAGTTGAAGAACTATATCGATGCGATATCAACGTATTAACATCAGGAAATCATATATGGGACAAAAAAGAAGTTGGGGAATTTATTGAAGATTATGAAACACTTCTCAGACCTGCAAACTATCCCGATGGTTCGCCCGGAAGAGGGAGTGTATTAACGCGCAATTCATCAGGGGATCTTATCGGTGTGATAAATCTGGAGGGCAGAGTATTTATGCGGGCATTAGATTGTCCCTTCAAAGTGGCAGAAAGAGAAATTGATAAGCTAAAAGGCAAAACCAATATAATAATAGTAGACATTCATGCGGAGGCTACATCGGAGAAACAGGCGATTGGTTGGTTTTTGGATGGCCGGGTCAGTGCAGTTTTAGGAACTCATACACATGTGCAGACCGCTGATGAGAGGATATTGCCGGATGGGACCGCTTATATTACAGATGTAGGAATGACGGGGCCTTTTGATTCCGTTATAGGGATAAAAAAAAATCTTATTCTGAAAAGGTTTTTAACATGTATTCCAAATAAGTTTGATGTGGCTAACCGAGATGTACGGCTTCAGGGTGTAATAGTAGAAATTGATGAAAATAGTGGAAAGAGTGTGAGAATTGAAAGATTGAGTGTAAAACTGAAGGATTAGAGGCAAAAGGTGAAGGGTCAAGAGTCAAGAGTACTTCCCTTTTATCTTTAACCTTGTTTTTATGTGGAGGCCTGTGATTTGAAGAGCGTATATAACATACTTTTTGAAAGGGGATTTATTGAACAGGTAACAGATGAGAAGTTGATAAGTAAATTCTTGGGGGAAAATAGCATTACCTGTTATATCGGTTTTGATCCTACCGCAGAGAGTTTGCATGTAGGAAGCCTTGTTCCCCTGATGGCTCTGGCCCATATGCAAAGACATGGACATAGACCAATTGCCCTTATAGGAGGAGGAACGGCTCTAATTGGTGATCCGAGTGGTAAGACAGAGATGCGTCAGCTTCTTACACGGGAACAGATTGACGTAAATGCAAAGTATTTAAAGAAGCAACTTTCAAGGTATATGAATTTTGACGAAGGGAAAGCCATTTTATTGAATAATGCAGATTGGTTGACCCGACTTAATTATGTCGAGTTCCTGAGGGATATCGGGTGCCATTTC
>JAUVKS010000179.1 GCA_030596145.1 Pseudomonadota bacterium
GCACCACCCGAGTCGTTCAGGGCAACAAAAGGTTTCCTGGCATCCAGGGCCATATCCATGACCTTCCATATCTTCTTTGAGTGCATTTCACCGAGACTCCCGCCGGCACTTGTAAAATCTTGGGCTGCGCAAAAGACCGTACGTCCGTTTACTTTACCGAAACCGGTGACAACGCCGTCAGCCTTAATTTCTTTTTTGTCCAATCCAAATAAAGTCGAGCGATGTTTTACAAAAAGCTGAACTTCCTGAAATGTTCCCTTGTCGAAGAAAACATCCAGTCTCTCACGGGCGGTGAGCTTTCCAAGATCATGCTGTTTTTTTATCATCTTTTCGCCACCCATACCTAACAGGGCATCCCTCTTTTCTTCAAACGCCTTGATTTTTGCTTCTGTAATTCCCTTAAGTTTATCTTTCCCTTTTGCCATATTGTAGTCTCCTTCTATGATAATTTATAAGATTGTTCCAGAAAACCATAGGATTTCCTGTGAATTTATCCTAGTCGATGCGGTGTCCTGATATCATTTATCCAGATTTATTGCAATATAATTTAACGACGATTTTCCCAACTTGACCTGGATATTTGAGTAGGGTATATATGTAAACCGTTTATTCGAAAAGCTATGAGGAGGACCAATGAAACATATTGATGAGATAGAGATAAATGGAAAGAAGGTACTGCTCAGGTTCGATTTTAATGTTCCTCTGGATAGTGATTTAAACATCGTTGATGATACAAGGATAAGGGCTGTACTCCCTACCATCAATTATGCGCTGGATGAAAACGCAAAGATAATTATCACGTCTCATCTGGGAAGGCCTAAAGGCGAGGTTGTTAAAAGGTTGAGTCTTGCTCCAGTGAGGAGGAGGCTATCACGTCTGCTTGGCAAAGAGGTGCAGATGTTGGATGATTGTATAGGTGACGATGTTAAGAATGCGATCAATGATATGGAACAGGGAGATGTTCTCCTCCTGGAAAACTTAAGGTTTCATCCGGGAGAAACCTTAAACTCTGATGTATTTGCAAGAGAACTGGCAAGTTATGCGGATATATATATAGATGATGCCTTTGGAAACGCTCATCGAACCCACGCATCAAATGTGGGAATTACCAGGTTTGTTAAGGAATGTGGGGCAGGTTTTCTAATGAAAAAGGAGTTGAATTATTTTAGCAGGGCATTGGAAAATCCATACAGACCTCTTGTGGCCATAGTTGGAGGTTCAAAGATGTCAGACAAGTGTGAAGCTATTGTTCGTCTTACCGAAAAGGTGGATAAGATGATTATCGGGGGGGCGATGGCTTTTACCTTCCTTAAGGCTTGGGGACATGAGGTCGGCAAATCTCTTGTAGAAGAGAGTCTGCTGGATAAAGCGTTGGGAATCATAAAAACTGCCAAAGAATTGGGTGTAAAATTTTATCTTCCCGTTGATTGCGTTATCGCTGAGGGAATGAGAACCGATGCTGAGACAAAGATTGTTCCGATACAGGAAATCAATCCTAACTGGATGGGTCTCGATATAGGGCCTGCCACGATTACACTCTTTACGGAAGTATTGCATAACGCAAAAACCGTCATATGGAACGGTCCGATGGGGGCTTTCGAAATAGATGCCTTCAGCAGAGGAACATTGGCTCTTGCTCACAGCGTGGCCAGTTCACATGCTCTTACTATTGTAGGTGGGGGAGATACCGATGTTGCGATTTACAGGGCTGGTGAAATTGACAATATTTCTTATATATCTACCGGGGGTGGGTCATTTCTTCAACTTCTGGAGGGGAAAGCGCTCCCTGCGGTTGTAGCCCTCAAGGAGTGTGGTAAAGAAAGTTGAACTTGAAACCCAAAAGCTGAGTGTTTGCCCTGGTAAGAGATGAGGAACCTCAAGATCATTGTTGAATATGATGGCACCGGCTACCATGGGTGGCAACGGCAGCCACATGACATAACCATACAGCAGATGCTTGAGGAAAAGTTTGGTATTCTCACCCAGGAGGAGATAATGCTGATTGGTTCAGGAAGAACGGATGCGGGAGTTCATGCTGCCGGCCAGGTAGCAAATTTCAAGACAAAATCGAAGATTGGTGAGAGAAACCTTTTAATGGGGGCAAACAGCCTCCTTCCCGTGGACATCGTGGTTAAAGACCTGGTGGAGGTGGTTAAGGGGTTTCATGCAAGGTATGACGTAAAGAGCAAGATCTACCTTTATCAGATATTCAATGACATGTATCCTTCCGCCCTGTACAGAAATTATTCATGGTTTGTAAATAGTCCTCTCGATGTAGATCTGATCAGAGAAGCAGCCCGTCAACTCATCGGAACTCACGATTTTTCATCATTCTGTGCCGCAAACAGCGATGCCGTAAATCATATAAGAAAAATTATGGATGTCAGTGTTCGTCAGGAAGAGGGAGGCATGATAAAATTTTTCATAGAGGCCGACGGTTTCTTGAGGCATATGGTGAGAAACATTGTGGGTACGCTGGTTGATGTAGGTAAGGGAAGGCTGTCACCATCTGGGTTTCTTGATATAATGAAGGCAAAAGATAGGAATATGGCGGGTGTTACCGCACCGCCGCAGGGGTTGTTTTTGATAGAGGTTAAATACTAAAGCGGCAAAGCCGCAATTCCCAAAGTGCCTAAAGTTTGAAGTGCCTAAAGTGAGCTAAAGTTAATGTGTGCGCCATAGGCGCAGTTGTTTTTGAAACAGGTTGCGCTGAAAGCGCATCCCTAACTTTAGGCACTTTAGTTCACTTTACACTTTTAACTAAATTTTGTTGTTAAAAGCAGTTGTTGTGGATAAAGGCTCTAATGAAGATACTGGTACTTGGACATAAAGGAATGCTCGGAAGCGATCTTGTTTCCACGCTGAGTCTTTCTCATGATGTAACGGGCAAAGATATTGAGGATTTTGACATTTCTTCTGCCGGTGATTGCAGGGATGTTGTTTTGGAGTCCGGGGCAGATGTTGTCGTAAATGCAGCCGCATACACAAATGTAGACGGCTGTGAATCAAACAGAGAGGGATGCTTTTCCGTAAATGCAGAGGGTGTTAAGAATGTTGCACTCATATGTAAAGACAGGAATATAAAAATCGTTCACTTCAGTACGGACTACGTCTTTGACGGGACAAAGGGAAGCCCTTATCTGGAAGCTGATGTATGCAATCCAATCAACGTCTATGGTGAGTCCAAGATGGAAGGGGAATTGTACCTGAGGGAGATATCAGACAATTATATTTTGCTAAGAACTGCCTGGCTTTACGGAAAAAATGGAAAGAATTTTGTAAAATCGATAATAAAAAAGGCCAGGAATGTAAAGAAGCTGGAAGTAGTTGATGATCAGTTCGGTTCCCCAACTTATACTGTGGATCTGGCTGCCGCTGTAAAAGTGCTAATTGAAGGCAATCATAAAGGTGTTTTTCATGTGACCAACAGGGGAAAGTGCAGCTGGTATGAATTTGCCCTGAAAGCGCTGGAACATGCTGGCATGACCGATGTTGAAGTCAAGTCGATAAAGTCTGAAAGTCTTGTGAGGAAAGCCCTTCGACCCCAATATTCTGTCTTGAGCTGCCGAAAATTCTTTGATGTGACTCGAAAAACTTTAAGATTCTGGCAGATAGCATTGAGCGATTATGTCAGCAGGATGGAGCGATAGATTATGGTTCATCCTATCAAGAATTCCGGTTTTGCAAGGACATATTTAGTCGTTGGTAGAGATGGTTTGATGGTGATCGATGTAGGAAGTATCGGGAGTGCGGAAGATGTTGTGGAGTATGTTACAAACACGCCCGGCATGAGATTGAAAGATATGTTATATATTGTCTCAACCCATTTTCACATAGATCATGTCGGGGGGATCGGTCATCTTCTCAGTAAGTGTCCGCCAACTACAAAGGTTCTGTTCAATTATATGGTGGAAGACTATCTGAATGGCAAAAAGAAACCATCCCTTATAAAAAACTGGTTTGTCGGTCTTATGCCGGCATCTGTCGCAAGTGTCCGGTACGTAAAGAGATTTTCCCACTTTAAGTTTGAGAGTCTTACCGGCATACCGCTTCCGTTCATGCGGAACATTGTTACTCTTCCCTACGGGCAGGATAGAATCGGCTACTTCGGCAGCGAGGGTGATACAAGATACAAACTCGGTTTTGATGAATGGGAGGTTCTGGCGACACCGGGTCATACAGAGGATTCTATTTCTTTTTACAATGGTGCATCTGGTGAACTTATCTGCGGCGACCTGATCCTGAACATAAAAGCAGGGGGCCACGGGAGCTTGAACCGTTTTTACTGGAGCAGGAAGTTAATCACAGATTC
>JAUVKS010000162.1 GCA_030596145.1 Pseudomonadota bacterium
GGACTCATCTCTTTCATCACCGCCGCACTTACCCCCATCAGTTTTGCGATTCTCCCTGCCTCTTCCGCCCCTTTCAAGAACTGTTCAGTTACGTCCCTGTTGTCCGAATCAATTACTTTGGCAAGGTTATTGAGGACATCCTCACCATTTCCGTTAACTATCTGAGCAGAAACACGGGGCGTGGATAATCCCCCAAGCTGTTCGGGACAGAGGGGGATAAAAGTGATTTCAGAAGCCATTTCCAATAACTTTTCGTCCGGGCGGCTGCTACCATCATATCTGCACTTTATCCCCAAAAGACATGCACTGACAATTATCATTTTTTACTGTTCCATACAATTTTGTAGGGTGGCATTTTATATGCCACCGCACAGGCCATGTGTGAGAAGTACAAAGTGGCAAGGTAGGGCCTGTTCCCCGAACAGGCCTGCCTAAGGCCTATGAAGGCCTGTCTGCATGCGGACACGCACAGGCGGGCATCGGCCCCTACAACTTTGTGAATTTGTACCTTTGTGCCTCATATTCAAAACTTCGTCAGGGGAGGGTTGTGTAGACATGATTCGTCAATCTGTTTATAGTTCTTTATTCGTACCTTACGACCTACAACTTCAAGCTTTCCTTCAGCATAGAATTGTATCGCCTGGGAATATATTCTGTGCTCTTCTTTCAATATCCTTGCAGAAAGAGTTTCATCGGTATCGCTGTCATACACAGGGACCACAGCCTGGATAATAATGGGTCCAGTATCCACACCCTCATCAGCGAAATGCACTGAACACCCTGAAAATTTCACTCCATATTCAAACGCCCTCTCCTGGCCATGGAGGCCCGGAAATGAGGGAAGAATGGCAGGGTGAATATTTATAACTTTCATCGGAAACGTCTTTAAAAACATCGATGATAGTACCCTCATAAATCCGGCCATCACAACAAGTTCTACCGAATGTGATCTGAGCACCTCGATCATCTTTCGGTCAAAAACTTCCCTCTCACTAAAATCGCTATGCTCGATAACTACTGCCGGGATGTTGTGCTTTTTTGCCCTTTCCAGAGCGTATGCATCCGGGTTGTTGCTTATAACAACCCGGATATCCGCGTCAAGAAGCCCCTTCTCGGCGTTGTCTATAATAGCCTGTAGATTTGAACCGCTTCCGGATACCAGGACACCTATGTTTACTCTCTTCTTCATTTATTACCCAAAAGATACAGGTTTTTGTTTATCGTCTCTCCTGTCGATTACACCAATTGTGTAAGCCTGTTCTCCAAGCTCTTCAAGCCTCCCCAATACCTCTTTCAAGTCCTTCTCTGATACAACAATCATCATTCCTATACCCATATTAAATACTCTGAGCATTTCCATTTCGTCTATGTTTCCCATTTCCTGGATGATATTAAAAATGGGGGGTATCTCCCAGCTACCTTTGGTTATGACGGCACGGCATGTACCGGGCAAGACCCGAGGGATATTGTCTATAAATCCGCCGCCCGTAATATGCATTATTCCCTTTATGTTAAAGTCTTTCATTAAGTTCAATATGGGTTTAACATAGATTTTTGTGGGCCGAAGGAGTTCTACACCTATTGAATGATCAAGCCCGTCAACCTCATCATCCACACTAAGTTTTTTCTTTTCAAACAGTACCTTTCTAACAAGGGAAAAACCATTGCTATGGGTGCCATTGGAGGCAAGGCCTACTATTCTATCCCCAGCACTAATCTTTGAACCGTCAATCACCTTGTCGGCATCGACAATGCCCACACAAAAACCGGCAAGGTCATAGTCATCATTCTTGTAAAATTCAGGCATTTCTGCAGTTTCACCACCGATAAGCGCGCAACCAGCCTCAATACACCCTTTTGTTACACCCTCCACAATCTTTACGCTGTTCTCAACACTAATCTTCCCTGTGGCGATATAATCAAGGAAAAAGAGGGGTTCAGCCCCCAGGACTATGATATCATTTACGGACATGGCCACAAGATCTATACCGATGGTATCATGCTTGTCCATCATCTGGGCAATCTTCAGTTTTGTGCCAACCCCATCGGTGGAAGAAACAAGTACGGGATCTTTAAATTTCTCCGTATCAAGGCGAAACAATCCCCCGAAACCCCCGATACCACCCATTACTTCCTTTCGAGACGCCTCTTTTATAATAGGTTTTATCTTTTCGACGAACAGGTTAGCCCTGTCAATATCTACGCCGGCATCTTTGTATGAAACTTTTTTACTCATATCATCTCCATTAGACGTTGATTTGACTAACGCAAATCATATTAAAAGTCAATTCTTTACTTGCCATACACAAATTTTTCTGTTAACAGCTTATTGAAATTATTCTATTTATTATATTGTATAAGATGGAAGACCTCAAAGAAATTGTAGAGAAGATTGAAGCCCCACTAATTTTCTCGTCGCGAGATTCATATAAAAACCTGCCACTTATCAAAAACCTCGAAACAACTATGTCAGGTCTTCTCAAGAAACTACGATCTATTAGTCCACCATCCACACAACATGAAACCAAAAGAGAGGCATATAAGACCATCCTTTCAGAACTCCAGGAGACCTTTGCCGGATTTGACTCTCTTCCCGTTGACGAGAAAAGGGAAAGAATTGAAAGAGCGCTCACCTTTGTAAATGAGTTTAAAAACCTGTATTCCGGCCTGTCACAGCCTCACCCGGAAAAAAGTTTTGACAAAGCATCTCCCACGACAGAAGACATGGGTGCAAGTTTTGAAAAGCTGTCCATGTCCGTTCAATATATCAGGGGGGTAGGGCCAAAAGTCGCCCGCCTCCTGGGCAAAAAGGGGATAACGACCGTCGAGGACATGCTCTACTTTCTGCCAAGAAGATATGAAGACAGACGCTCCATAAAAAAGATATCTTCAACACAGATCGGCAACAGGGAAACGGTAATCGGAGAGGTCATACATTCAGAAACACAGCGATACAGGAGAAAGAAGACATTTGAAGTAACCATTGATGATGGGAGCAGCAGGCTTACGGCTAAATGGTTCAAGGGGAATCATACCTATCTGAGGAATACATTTAAAAAGGGTGCAAGAGTAATATTAACAGGAGAGATAAGAGAATTCCTCTTTAGCAGGAATATTATCCACCCGGACTTCGAAATCCTGGATGAAAAGGATGACAATCATGATAATCTCCTCCATTTCAAGAGAATCGTTCCCGTCTATTCGGAAACGGAAGGGCTGCATCAAAAATACATCAGAAGGATAATGATGGAGGTGGTTGAGAATTATTCCCGGTATATCCTGAGCCCAATTCCGAAGGAAATATGCCAGAGACAGCATTTTGCCGATATCAATTATTCCATGAGAAACGTACACTTCCCCGAACTCGATCAGGATATAGAGGCATATAACAGCTTGAAATCAGCGGTTCACAGAAGGCTTATCTTTGATGAGTTTTTCTTTTTCGAACTGGGGATGGCCCTTAAGAAAAAAGGATATATCCTGGAAAAAGGTATTTCTTTCAGGACAGACGGAAAGCTTCAGGAAAGATTCTACCAAATACTCCCATTTGAATTGACCGATGCACAGAAGAGAGTAATAGAGGAAATAAATGAAGACATGGGAAGCGAATTTCCCATGAACAGGCTCCTCCAGGGTGATGTTGGCTGTGGAAAGACCGTAGTTTCAATGGCAGCAATGGCCTGCGCGTGCGAAAACGGTTATCAGGCAGCCATTATGGCCCCCACAGAGATATTAGCCGAACAACATTACTCCAATATAAAGGAATGGGCCAGCCTTCTTGGCCTCGAAGTCGCGATACTCACCGGAAGCAAAAAAACGGCGGAGCGGAGGAATGCCTGTGAAAAGATCGAATCGGGCGATGTTGATATTATCATAGGCACGCATGCGCTGATCCAGGAAGGTGTCGAGTTTAAAAAGCTCGGATTTGTTGTAATAGATGAGCAACATCGCTTCGGTGTAGTCCAGAGGGCAACAATTCGGGGGAAGGGAATAAATCCGGATGTACTGGTAATGACAGCCACACCGATTCCCAGGAGCCTTGCCATGACGATTTATGGTGACCTCGATATATCCGTCATCGATGAAATGCCCCCGGGCAAAAAGCCGATTCGCACAAAGGTATTCTACGAAAAACACCGTGAAAAAGTCTACGAAATAATAGCCAAAGAACTGGAAAAGGGGAATCAAATCTTTATAGTCTATCCGCTGGTGGAAGAATCTGAAACCCTGGATTTAAAGGACGCTACCCGTATGGCTGAACACCTTCAAAAAGATATATTTCCGGAATACCGGGTGGGGCTGATACATGGAAGGATGAAAGGGGCCGAAAAGGATGAAATAATGGCCGGTTTTTCGGAAAGGAAAGTGGATATCCTTGTTTCCACCACGGTGATAGAAGTGGGTATAGATATTCCCCAAGCATCCCTTATGGTTATAGAACACGCGGAGAGGTTTGGTCTGTCTCAACTGCACCAGTTGAGGGGCAGGGTAGGGAGAAGTGACATTCCATCCTACTGTATCCTGCTTGCCAGCTACGCCAGGTCAGATACCTCAAGAAAAAGACTTCGCATGATGGAAGAGACAACCGATGGCTTCAGGATAGCAGAAGAAGACCTGGTCATAAGAGGCCCCGGCGAATTTATGGGAACCAGGCAATCGGGGCTTCCCGACTTCAGGGTAGCGAATATACTGCGGGACGGAAGAATATTGAACGAAGCCAGAAAAGAGGCCTTCTCACTTGTCGAAAACGACCCCCTCCTGGAAAAACCGGAGCACGCACTCCTGAAAGAGGTACTCATGAAAAGATGGGAAGGAAGACTCGACCTGGCCAAAACCGGATAAGCTCACTCCTTTTGCCCAATGTAGCGCAGGGCTACC
>JAUVKS010000136.1 GCA_030596145.1 Pseudomonadota bacterium
TGCATAGGGATTTCGTGCGAGATTATTCAATACCGCTAGGGCAGTGCTTGTACCGGAAATTTTCGGGTATACAGGTACGCGGAAACCCCACGCCATATACATGGACTGGATCATTTTGGCGACTGATTCTTCTATAGAATATTTTGTCTGATGTGTAGGCGGACTTGGTAAATCTACCTCCGGTGGTACACCTCGAATCGCCGCTATCAGTTCATCCACCTTGTACGATTGAAGGAGGCCGCCATCACCGGGTTTTGCTCCCTGACCATATTTGATCTCAACAGCGCATGGGTCTTCCTCCATCTCCGGCAGGGCGCGAATAATCTCATCCCACCCAAAATAACCGCTTGCAATCTGCAAAATTACATACTTAAGAAAGCGGGAGCGCAGCAGTCTGGGCGGGCAGCCTCCCTCACCGGTACCGATCCGCACAGGCATACCCAGCTCTTCATTGAGATAGGCCACACCCATCTGCAGGCCTTCCCACATGGTAGGAGAGAGCGCTCCGAAGGACATGCCTCCGATAATGAGTGGATAAATTTCCCGCACCGGTGGAACCCAGCCATTTTCCCGGGAGACCTTCACTATTTCTTCCGGCGGTAATATGCGTCCTAAAAGTGTCCTGAGTTCAAATTCATGACGACCGGCGTCCAACGCCGGGTCGGTAAGCATCGAGATTCGAACGAATTTGATCTGGTCCAGAACGCTGCCCGGTGAATTTCGACGTCCGCCGCGGCGCCGGGGTATTCCCCCCTGATTGATGTGAAAACGCAATTTGTCAATTTCATCATTGCGGACAGGAATAATCGCATCATTGGGACAGACGAGATTACACATGCCGCAACCCACACACGCATGTTCCGGGTCGGTACGTTGACGGACGCCGTGATAAATGCCGTAAACATTGCCCGGCTTTTCACCAAGTCCTACAGGAACATCAACAACACGCTTCCTGTGAACACCAAGCTCAATGGCCTGCACCGGGCAGACAGCCGTACATTCACCGCAGAGGGTGCATTTGTCCTTATCCCACAGTACCCGCCAGTGCAGATCTTGGGTACTTAGTGTAGATGGGTGGATGGTTGCCATTGATTCCATCGTTTAACCTCCTTACGTTCCGCTTCAACGTAAACCGTGTCACATTTCATCGGTTGAAAATCCTGACTCTTGTCACGATCCGGAATAACCGCATCCAGGCCGCACATCTCGGAAGAAAAAGCAAAGACACCGGGTTTTCCGCCAACTACTCCCGGCCGCAACTTTTTGCTGTCCTGAACCATAAACAGCGTCTTGTCGGGTAGACAGCCGATCACACAATTGGGTCCATCAATAATCATGGGACGGCAGCTTTGTTTCAAGCGGCGCAGCCACTGGCCGTCGGGATGGCGCTCAAGTTCCCCGTCCATAAGCGGTGTTATGATATGTTTGTAACTCTCAAGTCCCAATTTCAGATAGCAGATAGCATAGTGAAGGATGTGGGTAAATACTTCAGAATCGGATCGATACCCTGTGTAGCCGGGATTTCCGCGCGACATGAGGAATTCCCGGATGGGGATAAATGCCGTATTTTCCCCGTTGGTCATGGTCGCAATACCCTCGATGAAAAAGGGGTGACACGCATAGATGTCAATGGCGTAATTGGTATTCTGCCGTCCCTGAGCCATTATCGTGCGGGCCTTAAGTTCCTTGCGATTCAGTCCCAGGTAATCCGCTATAATCATTGGATCTCCAACTTCCTTGATCATGATGACATCCGGCCAGAAGCTGAAGACCAGCATTGATTCATCTTCCTCACCCGTCTGCCGTAGTTGGACACGGATCTCCATCAGACGTCGGTGAGTTTCCTCTTCACTGTACTCTCCCCATTCAGGGGGATATTCGTAGACGCGTATCAGGTAGTTATCCCGCCTGGGTGTGCCCGGTGGAGGCTCTTTAGACGGATGTGTGGAAAGCTCATACCTGGTCCTGAAACCAACTTCCCTCATGAATTTATCCAGCTTTTTTATGCCCTCGTTGGAAAAAATACCCGAGAGGACAGGTTTCCCCTTAAAATGTTCGAGATCACCACCCAGGTCGGTGAGAAATAATCCCACACCTGAACCATCATGACCCTCTTTCATGACATCAAGTGCCTGGAGGGCAATCATAGGAGAAAGTGGTTCTTGACTTGTAACAGCAAACAGACGACACATAAGACCATATCCTTTCTACTCAACTTCCACTATCAATGCCAATACCGTGCCATCTATGTAACCAGTTGAAATGTCTATTTTTACTTGATTGGTGAAATGGCCTGTACAAATAAATAAAACAAAATTGTATTTTTCTTTATGGTAGAATGACAAATTTGTAGCAATATCGTATTAATGTGACTTTGCAAAGTAGAACAAGTCTCCATTTTCAGGGCCATATTAGATTGTCAATAAATATTAGACAGAATACCATACCTGATTCAACATTTTTTGCTTGACCATTTAAATCTCCTTGTGTATGTGAACTAACTATCGACGACTGGTTAGCACATTTCATGACGAAAGATAATAAAGAACTAATAACAACATAAAGTAAATTAAAAAATGATCTGTCTTGTGGAGGAGAAAATGACTACATCTGAGCGCAGAACCAACAAACGTGTCCCTGCCAAATTCAAAGTCAACTATATCCATAAAGGAGACTATCTCATTTCTTTCAGTAAAGACATCTCTGTGGATGGGATGTTTATCCACACAGAAGATCCTTCCCCGATAGGTGATACCCCGAAGCTGACCTTCTCCATTGGTGATTTTCAAGAAGTATCAGTTACTGCAAAAGTTGTCTGGGTAAATCGTAAGCAATCTGCTACGGATGATTCCGGCATGGCCGTGCAATTTCTCGACGCTTCTCCCCTTCTTAAAGAAAACATCCTGCACTTTGTCCATCGGATCGCAATCCTCGAAAAGAATGTCAATACGACCTGATCCCGATAAACTCCCCAAGTTTCCCCCACCTCCCATAAAATCGCCTTCTATAAGCGTGAACAAACCGCAGCATTATTCTAACCACCGCTCGTGCCTATGAAGCGTTTGCCTGGACACAAAATGACGATTTCAGGAGGAATAGAAGTATCAAGTATTTCACCAAAAAAAGAAGCTTGCAGAGAATTTGAGGAAGTCTGAATCTACAAAACTCCTAACATTTTGTCTTGACAAAATAAGGACACTCGTGAATAGACATCGTGTGCAAAGCAAGAAGATATTTTGCAATGACCTTCCCCGCGGCAAGCCGCGGGGAAAAACCCCTACACGAGATTAAATGAAATAAAGGGCAATCTATGAAACATTTTACTGTCAAGACCGGTTCAAGGTTTGAGATGACAGATATTACCGACCGTGTAAGATCAATATTAATGGAAAGTAAAATTAAAAGCGGGATCTGTCATGTCTTTACACCCCATACCACCGCTGCTATTACAATAAACGAAAATGCAGATCCCGATGTACCGAAGGATATTATAATGGAACTGGACAAGGTCATCCCGCTCAATGATAATTACAGGCATATTGAAGGAAATTCTGCCGCCCACATCAAGTCTTCTCTGATCGGTGCATCAGAAATGGTAATTATAGAAAAAGGCAAACTTGTACTTGGCACATGGCAGTCCATATTTTTCTGTGAATTCGATGGTCCCAGGACAAGGAAGGTGCTGGTAAAACTGGTCTCAGCTGAATGAGGGAATGATGGACACCATAAAAGTGACCATACTCGGATCAGGAACATGCGTGCCTTCACTAAAACGGAGTTCATGTTCCGTTCTCATGGATATAAATGGCACAAAACTCCTCTTTGATTTAGGGGTCGGCACCATGAGGCGATTACTCGAGGCCGGCACCATAATATCGGAAATATCACACCTGTTCTTTAGCCATCTTCATCCCGACCATACAGGCGAATTTGTTCCCTTTCTTTTCGCTACCAAGTACCCTGAAACCTATTGCAGACGAACACCTTTCACTGTCGCCGGCGCCAGAGGACTTAAAGACTTTTACGACGGGTTGAGGAAAGTATATGGACACTGGATTGAGTTACAAGATGGCATTTTGAACATTATCGAGTTTGATAATACTGCACCGGATCGCCTTGCGCTTAAAGTTTTCGATGTGGAATCAATGCCAATGGAACATATCGAAAGCAGCATCGGTTTTCGCATCACAACGCCGGATGGAATCTCTGTGGCCTATACAGGAGATACCGATCTTTGCGACAGTGCTGTTACGCTTGCCAAGAATGCAGATCTTCTAATTTGCGAATCGGCCCTTCCTGATGGAATGAAGGTTCCGGGACACCTGACCCCTTCGCTTGCGGGCGATATTGCCACTCAGGCAAAGGCGCGACAGCTTGTTCTTACACACTTTTACCCTGAATGTGACATGATTGACATTGAAGCCGAATGTCGCAAAACCTATCACGGACCGCTCATTCTGGCAGAAGATCTCATGCAGATCGAAGTGAGCGCGTCAACATCAGTAACCTAAAATTATTAGAACTCAGGAGGTCCAATTCAATGGTTACATTCACCAAGATCAAAAACATAGGTATTGTTCTAACAAGATTTGAAGGTACAGACGGAGTTACTCTCGAAACTAAAAAATGGTGTTACGTATTAGCAGCAATGGGGTATTCCTGTTATTTTTTTACCGGGGCATCCGATTCCGAACCAGAGAATACCATGATAGTACCCGAGGCATCATTTGACCATCCTGCCATACAAAGCATTCAGAAGAAATGCTTTGGTAATTTCACCAGGTCATCAAAACTCACCAGCCGGATACACCGCATGAGAAAAAAACTAAAAGATAATTTATATAACTTCACAGAAAAATATTCAATTGATATGCTTGTTGCCGAGAACGCCCTCACTATTCCCATGAATATTCCTTTAGGCTTAGCTCTCACCGAATTAATAGCTGAGAAGGCTATTCCCACTATAGCCCATCACCACGATTTCTACTGGGAAAGGGAAAGATTCATGGTAAACTGCGTTCATGATCTTCTTTCAACGGCTTTTCCCCCTAATCTCCCTTCAATAGAACATGTAGTTATCAACTCTCAAGCCGATAGCAATTTAAGTTACCGTACCGGCATATCTCCCCTGATAATTCCCAATGTCTTTCAATATTCGGCAACGGTACCATCCATCGATGACTATAATAAAGATGTAAGAAAGGATCTAGGACTGGAAGAAGACGACATCTTTTTCCTACAACCAACACGAATAGTTGCAAGAAAGGGTATTGAACATTCCATTGAAGTGCTTAACAGGTTAAAAAACCCCAAAGCCAAACTTGTGATTACCCATTCCGCAGGCGACGAAGGCATAGAATACCAGAACAGAATAGTCAGTTATGCAAAACTCTTGAAAGTCCCCCTGATTATCACACCTGAGATCATCAGCAACGAGAGAAAAATTACTCCGGATGGCAAGAAAATATATACCGTCTGGGACATATACCCTCATGCAGATTTTGTCACTTACCCTTCATTGTATGAAGGATTTGGAAATGCCTTTCTTGAGGCAATCTTCTTCAAAAAACCGATTCTCGTCAATAGATAT
>JAUVKS010000158.1 GCA_030596145.1 Pseudomonadota bacterium
ATCCTCCGGGCCTATTACATAATCTTCCTGAGCCTTGACAGGACCGGAAAAGAGAAGGGAAATTCCGATAAAAAACAGGATAAATAAGCAGAACTTCAATTCGCGCACTAAGTTACTCCTTGTGGTCGGGTGTAAAACCCGACCCTACATCGTCAATGGGTGGCATTCCCTTCGTAGGGTGGCATTTTACATGCCACCGAAATCGGTCGGGTATAAAACCCGACCCTACATCGTCAATGGGTGGCATGGACAAATTTATTTGTCCGTGCAAAACTATTCCTTTAGTAAACTACTGCTATCCTCAAAAAGACCCTGTTTTCTTTATAATCATATCTCAAGAAGTTCGACTGGTTGTCCGTATAGGTGTACTGCAGGCTCAGGTTAATCCAATCCTGAAGCGCGTATTCAATCCCTGCACCACCGTACCACTTGTCATCATCCCTGATCTTTGACAAGCTATCGACATCGATCGAACTTTCCTTGAATTTATCTTTGCGATAGCCCACATTAACATTCATGCTTATCTTTTCGTTCATGGCAAAAATGTGGCGGTAGCCTAAAGAAACATCGGTTTCGTAAAAGGGGGCATTCGTATCTTCATCCTCCTTAATGACACGGGACACCTTTAAGCTCAAGATATCATAGGGAGACATGTTGTACCCGAGATTGACAAGACTGGAAAAAGTAGTAAAGTCATCATCTCTTCCGGCCACCGTTTCTTCATATTTCTTTTCGGCCATACCTAACTTCAGGTAACCACGCACCTTGGCCGTGGGATCAAAGGAAAGACCTATATAAGCCATATGGTTTTGGTTATCGCTTTCTTTGGAGATCTTATAATCCACCTTAGAATAATTGTAGTCTACCAGTATGTCTGTCTTCGCGGTAAGACTGTAATAGATTGAACCACCAAAAAGGTTTCGATCGTAGCTTCCGCTGTCATCGTAACTTTCATCATACTCATAATTATAATTACCGTACCTTACCTCGGCAGCCCAACGATCCACAAACTTATATTTTGCCTTCACTCTCAGGTCATTGGCCTTGTACGGCTTTTCCCGATATGGATCTGATGCCCCTGATAGTCCAGGTTGCTCTTTCCACTTACGGGGAACTACAGAATCAGTATAATAATCAGATACTGTGAAAGTCAATCCACCGGGAAAGGCAAAATTGAATGCCCCGCCAGCCACCTGTTTGGTATAGTTCGTCTCCGAGTTATCGGCAAACCAGTTGATATCTGCCCTGTAGCCTATCTGAAAGCTATGGCTCCCCATTGGAAGCAGAAACTGAATACCGGGAGACAGAGTCGTGATGAAGCCTGACTCTTTCGGCTCATTATCATAACTTCTGTAAATATTATCGCTGTACGTTTCCGTAAGACCTACAGAAGGATGTATTTCCAGGGGCCCTATTTTGATATTTCCTGGACCGAGACCTTCCGTCTGGGCCATGGCAGGAGATGCCGCTAACAACAACGCAACAATCAATGCCATGAAAGAAGTCTTTGCCGCTTTTATCATTTTAGTTCTCCTCTCCTTAAAAATTTTTTGACGCAATTTCGGTCGGGTATAAAACCCGACCCTACATCATCAATGGGTGACATGGACAAATTTATTTGTCCGTGCAAAACTATTCCTTTCGTAGGGTGGTATTTTATATGCCACCGTTTGCGGTCGGGTATAAAACCCGACCCTACAATTCCAATGTAGGGTGGTCCGCCTAAAGCGGATCACCGTTTATTAGCGGCTTGGCGTCCCAGTACCGCCGCCACCACCACCGACCGGACCACTCGTTACAGGCATCAAAACAACAGGACGTCTGTCTCCAGCAGGTGGCCCGGGAACTTTAGTAGCGGCAACAGTGGCTCCGTACGACGCCCCTGAAAGGGCAGCTTCCTCGTTACCACCACATAAAAGCAGCGCGTTCACAATGGGGCGGCTGGGCATACCCGCCGCTGTACAGGATGCGGCAACCAGGGCAGAGGGGCTCTGCAACGCGGCTGGAGCCGTCAATCGACCCGCGGATGCGGCAGTATTAACAGTCCTGAACAGAGAACAAACAAAGACGTCACTGGCCGCTTCTGAGGCATTCCATCCCCCTGATGGGATAATGTCCGCGGCAATCAGGTCATTTACCGCATTGTCCACCGACGAGGTATCGAAGCCAAGAAAACCGGATAACTGCAAGGCCACCTCTCCCTGTGTGGTCTGGGCAATCACCTGGCCGGAAGTCAAGAGTAATCCACCAATCACCAGGAAAAATGCCGCCAAAAACAACCTTTTCCCCCTTTTGACTTTCATAGCAACCTCCTTATTATGTAAGACATGTTTGATGGTTTCGTAAAAAAGTTGAAATATATACAATTTTGTCATTCCCGTGAAAACGGGAATCCAGTTTTTTCAAGTGCTTGGCCGTTTATAGATTCCCGCCTACGCGGGAATGACAGACTTTTTACGAATGTGTCAAGTTTCACTATTCCATAAAAAGTGAAGTTTTCCCTCCCGCCTTTTTCAAAGCTCTTGATATCGCGGTTCCGCAATTGGGAATTCCTCCACCACCTCTCCTTTCAGGATCTTCTCTGGAATATCCTTTACCATCGCTTCAGCCCGGCGATGGCCTACCAATTTTTCAAGAACTTTTCTCCCCTTGGACAATACCGGCGGGCGCCAGTGGGGAAGATGAGCATCCGTAGCAATCAAATGGACCAGACCGGCTCTCACCATCTGAAGGGCACATTTACGAACCCTATTCCCAAATTCACCGGTGATACTCATTGCCGTCACCTGAACCAGCACGCCTCCCCTTACCCATTCTTCAAACATTTCCGGATTAGCCTGGACAACACTATTTCGCTCCGGATGGGTAATGATGGGCGTATATCCTTTAAGACGCATCTTAAAGAGAAACTCCCTCGCGTAAGGAGGAACAAACTGACTGGGTAGCTCCAGGGCAACATAGCGCCCTCCCAGAAGGAGTCCTTGGTTCTCTTCAAGAAAAGTAATGAGTTCCGGATGAATATGAATCTCCGCAGACGGGATGAGCCTTATGGGAATCCCTTCCTGATTTACAGCCTCCTGCAGTTTGTGAAGTACGGGAAGAATAGTCGTCTCATTGTTATCATAAACCCCATTTTTGCAATGGGGGGTCGCCACGATGGTATGTATCCCATCAGCGTGAGCGATACGACACATCTCCAAGGCATCATCCATATCTTCTGCCCCGTCATCGAGTCCGGGAAGGATATGACAGTGTAAATCTACCATAATAGAAACCGCTACCGAAAAATGAATTGTGATTCTTATAAATACCAGAATTTCTTATAAATTGCAATAAAAATGCCCCCATCTTGCAGGTGGGGGCATTATCTCAAAAATATTTCAATCTTTGCCCTTACAGCATCAATATCCGAAGGCGCAAACCATTCGATATCCTTATCAGCCCTAAACCAGGTAAGCTGCCTCTTCGCATAATGTCTTGTGTCGCGCTTTATCAGTCTTACAGCCTCCTTAACATCATATATATCTTTAATATAATTAACAATATGTCTGTACCCAAAAGTCTGCATCGGCTTGAGGGTTTCATTGTAACCCCTTTCCATAAGTTCCTTGACTTCATTTACAAACCCATTCGCCATCATTTTTTCGACTCTTTTATCGATCCGCTCATACAACTGATCTCTATCGATCATAAGTCCCATCTTGAGACAATCATAGATGTTATCACCAAAATTATGATTAATCTGCTTCTTAACAATCGACTCACCGCTGAGCTCCAAAACCTCCAGCGCTCTGATTATTCTGAAAACATCATTTGGGTGGATCCTCCCCGCGGCAGCTTCATCCTTTTCCCTCAACTTTTCATAAAGATATCCACTCCCATACCGTTTCAGATCTTCCCTGTAGGAGCTTCTCAGATCACTGTCGGCTCCAGGACCATCAAAGAGCCCACCAATGAGGGCATCTATATAAAGACCTGTGCCTCCCACAACGAATATATTCTTACCTTTACGATTCAACGCGGCAATTATTTTCCTCGCCATGTCCACAAAGATGGCCGCGTCAAACACCTCGTCCGGATCTACCACATCAATAAGGTGATGTCTTACAAGAGATCGCTCGTCTGGCGTTGGTTTTGCGGTGCCTATATCCATATATCTGTAAACCTGCATGGAATCCGCGCTTATGATTTCGCCACCATACTCACCTGCCAGTTTGACGGCAATCTCAGTCTTGCCAACACCGGTTGGACCAGGAATAATTATCAGGCGGGGTCTGTGGTTCATGAAAATTACTCTATTGCCGTAAGCAATCACGTGGTTATTGTCGTTATTCATCAATGCCTAACCCGGACGAGCCGGAAGGGCTCAAAGCTCAAAGCTCGTAGCTCTTATCCACCAGCTATGAGCTATCAGCTATCAGCTGTTTTGTCATCTCCGCTTGAACATCTTTTCTAATTCTCTGACACTAAACTGTATATAAACCGGCCTTCCATGCGGACAGGTCGACGCAAATGGAGTCAAATCAAGTTCCTTACACAAATTATCCACTTCAGGTTTCGTCAACCTGTGGTTCGCCTTGATAGCGCCCTTACATGACAGTACGGTAAAGATTTTATCCTTTGCTACTTCAATACTCAAGGATTTCCCTGTCTTTGAAAATTCCTCAATAATGTCAAGAAGCATTGTCCTGGATTCGATATCACCGGGTAAAACTGCGGGAATCGATTTAACCACAACGGTATTCCCCCCATACTGCTCTACTTCTATCCCCACATCTTCCAGCATAACCGCGTATTCCATAAGCAGGGTAAAATCTCCAGGCGGAAGACTTACAATCTCCGGAATCAACAACCTCTGACTCGCAACCTTTTCACCGGGGGACACTTTTCTAAACTTCTCGAATAACACCCGTTCATGAGCGGCGTGCTGATCTATCAGAAGAATCCCATCAGGATAGGAAAAAACAAGGTAAGTAGCAGCAATCTGCCCCATATATTCAAGAGAGGAAAAGGATAATTCTTCCTCGTTATAGATTTTCCAC
>JAUVKS010000061.1 GCA_030596145.1 Pseudomonadota bacterium
TCCGCCTCCAACACAAAAGCCCTGAATGGCTGCCATGGTGGGAATTTTCAGTGCACTGATCTCGTCGAAGGCATTGCGAAAGTAGCTTATAGCCTTTCCCGTCTCTTCTCTCGTTTTCAGCAGGGTGAACAATTTTAAGTCAGCGCCTGCGAAAAAGGCATTTGGCTTTCCTGAAATGAAAATGAGTCCTTTCAGCGTTTCATCTTTTTTCAAGTCTTCAAGCAGTTCAAGAAATTCCGTGACCGTGTCTTCAGACCATGTGTTCATTGGACTTCCGATTACATCAAAGGTGATGATACCCAGACCATCTTCCATTTTTACATTAAAAGCCCTTTCAGAACTCATAAGATTTCCTCCTGTTTATACTTTTTTGTGGAGGGAGTATAGAGGCGTGTCTCTTGTGTGTCAATGTCAAAGTGGCCACAGAATAAACAGGAACAGTATACCTATTTCCCGAAAAAAGAGGCAACAATATGTATACTTTCCCCCGAATCCCCCTTTTTTTTAAAACTCAGATCCCAAATGCCCGGAGATAAAAGCATCCAGCCCCTCTTCATAGCTTGCCCCCGATGTAATAAACCCATCGTTGTGAGTGCCTGCAATTTCAAGAAATTGCTTTGGTTCTTTTGCCGCTTCGAATAGCCGACGGCCGTGGGCAAAGGGTATAATATCATCACCTGTGCTGTGTATGATCAGGACGGGGCAGTTGACCTTTCTGATATGTTCTCTGGCATTGTAGTCAAAACGTGTTAACAGCCTGACCGGAAGGAATGGATAAATGTTGGCCGCGATATCCGGGACGGAGGTGAATGTAGACTCAACGATGAGTGCTTTCGGGGTGCGATCCTGTGCGAGCCGAGTGGCGATTGCACCGCCAAGTGACCTTCCGAAAAGAATGATTCCGGTTGGGGGCAGATGTCCTTCTTCAGTCAGGTAGCGCCACGCCGCCTCAGCATCGAGATAGGTACCCTTTTCACTTGGTTTTCCCTCACTTGCACCATAGCCGCGGTAATCAAAGATAAAGGTGCTCAGACCGAGACGGTGGAAGACCAGAATGGAGGCAAGGCGGTGTGTGATGTTGCCCGCATTGCCATGACAGAATAGAATCACCCCCCTGGGTTTTTCTGCGGGGATAAACCAACCGGAAAGCTTCACGCCATCCGCGGCTGCAAAGGAAATGGTTTCGTATGGAAGCCCTGCCATATCGGGCGTTTCAAAAATTTCCTTCTGTGGAAAGTAAATAAAATTTGATTGAAAGACAAAGATAATGACCAGAAGGCCGATATAGATGCAGACAACTATTGAGACGATTGACCAGATCATACGCAATAATTTCCGTTTCATAATGTCTTGGTTGTTCTTTACCATTTTTATCCCCCTCCCTCAATACCTTCCACGAGGGGAGGGAAAACAAAAGATGTAGCGCAAGGCTTTAGCCTTGCCATTGTTCATGCAGGGCCAAAGCCCTGCCCTACATATGGCATGTAGCAATGTGACGGAAATTTGTATTATGGGGGAGATGTAGATTGTAATGGCCCACAACTCACCCGGCTGTTACATACAGTTTCTCCAGTTCATTCCAGAAACCGGGAAAGGATTTGTTGACACAGTCCTTGTCCTTAATTTTTATGCCGGGAGTGGCAAGACCGAGTATGGCGAAACTCATCGCTATCCTGTGGTCATTGTAAGTCTCTATCTCTGCACCGTGAGGTTTTCCTCCGTCAATGATCAGGCCGTCATCCGTCTCTTCGGTCCTGGTTCCGACCTTGTTTAACTCGTTCGCCAGCGCCGTTATTCGATCACTCTCCTTCAATCGTAAATGGGACACATTCTTGATAACGGTTCGTCCGGGCCTTATGGCCGCCAGCACTGCAAGAGTTGGTACCACATCGGGCATATTCCCCATGTCGAATACGTATTCCCCTCTATTCATTTCTTTCCCTGTAACTTCCACCCAGTTATCCCCCCTTACTACAGAGCAACCGAGTCTTTCCATGATATTGAGCAGTCCGATATCACCCTGAAGTGTATCGGGGTTGATATTCATGACCCTTATCTTTCCTTTACACAAGGCGGAAGCGAGGAAGAAATAGGAAGCGTTGGAAACATCTCCCTCTACCATGTATTTATGGCCGGCATATTGCTGATTACTTTTTATAATGTAGTGATCCTGGCTCTTCCTGACAACTTCAACACCGAATTCCTTCATCGTCTCGATCGTCATGTCGATATAGGGCAGAGAAACCACACTCCCCTTTAAATTTATTTCCGTGTCTCTTTCAGCAAAGGGGGCACATATCAGGATAGATGAGATGTATTGACTGCTCTGTATATTGGTAAAGGTCGCGCTGCCGCCGCGGATTCCGTTTGCATTTATGATAACAGGAGGACAGCCGTTTTTATTCTTGCTGTGGGCATCAACCCCCAGCGCCCTCAGGGCATCAAGAAGCGGATTTACCGGTCTTTCACAGAGACGGCTGTCTCCGCCAAGGACAAACTCTCCTTTCCCCAGGGATACAATGCTGGTTAGAAATCTCATGGCGGTACCGTTGTTTCCAAGATAAATTTCCTTTCCCGGGTTGGTTATATTCCCACCTGTTCCGCAAATAATGAGGTCTTCCTCAGTTGTTAGTATCTCTGAGCCCAGGGATCGAAGTCCTTCGATCAGATACCCTGTATCTTCGGATATCAGATAGTGTCGTAGAAAAGATTTTCCGTCAGCAAGTGATGCTATGATCAATGCCCTCTGGGTGTAGCTTTTTGATCCAGGAATCAATACTTCTGCATTCAAATTTTTGATCGGTTTAATTTCCATGAAATCCGTTTTAATAAGGACAGGCGAGACGCCTGTCCTACCATTTATGAGTTTTGGTGGCGATGGCGGCACAGGAGACACCGTAACAATAACAGGCGAGACGCCTGTCCTACCATTTACGAGGCCTTAAGTTTCTCAAGAACTACCTGTCTCATAAGCTCCCGGGGCGGTTCTATCCCTGTCCACATTTTTATCTGCTCTGCTCCTTGATGAATAAACATGTCGAGACCGGAAAGCACGGAACAACCTGCTTTTTTGGCATCTCTCAGGAGCTTTGTTTTTAGGGGATTATAGATAGTATCCATAACCCATCTGAAGTTTTCAAGTATATCGCCACTTACGGGTGATTTTTCGGTATCCGGAATCATACCAACCGGTGTGGTATTGATCAGACAGTCCGCCTTAATCTTCCCAATATCATCTATATGATAAAACACGCACCCAAATTCACCAGCCAGCTTTTTGCCTCTTTCTATTGTTCTGTTTAGAACGATAGGGGTGCCACCTTCCTTGAGTACAGCATATACAGCAGCCCTCGCAGCTCCCCCTGCCCCCAGGATGGCAAATGTCTTTCCCTCAATTTTCAAGGATTCCTTCAGGGAAATGGTGAGCCCTATCCAGTCTGTATTATGGCCTGTCAGCCTTCCATTATAATTTACGATGGTGTTGATAGCCCCGATCTTAATCGCACTGTCGTCCAGCTCGTCCAGATATTCCATCACAGCAGTTTTAAATGGAATGGTTACACTGACCCCACCGATATTTAATCCTCTGATCCCCCTGACTGCGTCTTCTAAATTCTCCACGCAAAAAGATACATAGTGGGCAACGACCCCCATTTTCGAAAAGGCAGCATTGTGCATTAGTGGAGAAAGGCTCTGTCCTATTGGATTTCCAAAAAGGGCAAATATCTTCATCTTAAAATCCTGAGAACTTGCTTCATTTCCTCGATAGTCAACTGACCAGGTGCCGATGCATCTCCCCTTTCCAGAGAAGCAAAACTGAGATAAGAGCCCAGAATGGGTGCAAAGACCCTGCTTATCCGCCCGAGATCCCCCATACAGAAGGCGATTATCTCCTTACCATTTCTTTTAGCATAGGGGATGAGGTTTAAAACCTTGAGATTGTCTTCCACGGAGTTAGCATATGTAACTATCTTAATAATGTCGGCGCCTGCCCCGAGGCATGCCTCCGATATACTCATCAACTTCTTTTCTGATGGTGTTTCCTTGAAATCATGACAGGAGACGATTAAGCTTGTCCGTCTATCATGATCACGTATTTTTAACAATAATTCTTCTATCAGTGCATCTTCCGTACTCAACTCTATATCAACATATTCAACCCCCAGCTCTACGGCCTCTTTTAACAGGGCAACCCTTTCCCTTTCGCTGCCTTCGAATCTTCCCCCCTCATCCCTTTTCCTGTTGGTTATCAGTAGGGGCGTATTTCTTTTGGCGCTAACCAGTTCACTCAGGTTTACGTTTCTGATAGAGTCAATCCTCAGCTCTATGATATCGGACAGAGGAAAGCTTTTTCCCATCTTCAGCAAAGCCTCTTCGCTGGTACTGGCGACAATCGGAATACAAATCATAACGGTGTGTTTCCCCTTGGATACGAGCCCAGTACCTTGATGAACGAAGCCCTGCTCTTCAAATCTTCCAGGCACTTTTTCACCTTATCATCCTCCAAATACCCGGCAAAGTCCACAAAGAATAGATACTCCCACATCCTGTCCTTCACCGGGTGGGACTCGATCTTCATCAGGTTGATTTGTTCTCTGGCAAACGGCCCTAAGGAATTATAGAGTGCGCCCGGCGCGTGGGGTGTTCCGAAAAGAATAGAGGTTTTATCTTTCCCCGATGGTTCGCTTTTGTCATTCCCGATTATTAAAAATCGTGTTGTGTTGGATGGATTGTCTTCAATTCCTTCTGCAATGATCGTAAGGCCATAGGTGGATGCGGCCAGGTTGCTTCCTATAGCGGCACCCTCTTTATCTTCCAGGAGGACCCTCTGGGTGGCTGCGGATGTGCTTTCCACCTCAAAGAGGGAACAATTAGGCAGGTTTTTACGCAGCCAGTGCCGGCACTGGGACAGTGCCTGTGGATGAGAATAGACCCTCTTTATCTCGTCTATTCCTTTACAAGTAGAGATAAGAGAATGGATAATCCTCAGATAGATCTCAGCACGGATATTCAAAGGCGTTGAGATTAACCTGTCCAAGGTAAGATTGATGGAGCCCTCTGAAGAATTTTCTACGGGCACAACTCCACACTGTATCCTTCCCTTTTCCACCTCATCAAAGACATCGGAAATAGTGGATTGAGAGAGAAATTCAACACTTATGCCGAAGTGTGATTGAGCGGCCAAGTGGGTGAATGATGCCTCCGGTCCCAGATATGCGACTGTTGTTGGTGCCTGCATGGCACGGGAAGCAGAGATGATTTCCCTGAAGATATTTCTGAGGGCCTCGTCTGGTAGTGGCCCATCATTTATTTCTGACAGATAATCGTGAACCTTGCTTTCCTGTGAGGGGTCATGGACATTCAAGCCGTGCTCATCTTTTACCTTACCAATTTCAATGGATATTTCCGCCCTCTGGTTGAGGAGTGTGATGATCGTTCTATCTTTACTTTTCAATTCGTCTCTGAGATTTTTTAAAGACTTTACCGTCATTTCACAAACCCCTCTAACCTTTTAATTCTTCGATTGTTTCCCTGGCTATTTCTTCCGGCACTCCACCATTGACAAAAGGCATCCCCAGCTTTTTTAACAATACAAATTTATTCGCGTCATCCTCTTTCTTCTTGTCAACTTTCAGCCTGGCTAATATCCCCTCTGTACTGATAGAGATGGGTATACGACAGGGCAGACCGGTAGCTTTTATCAGATGTTCGATCCTTTTCCTGTCCTCAGACGGCAGGTATTTTAACTTTTGTGATATCCTGGTTGCGGCTACCATACCAATCGATACGGCATCCCCGTGCGAGATGGAGTAATCCGATTCTGCCTCGATCGCATGGCCGATTGTGTGGCCGAAGTTGAGAATACGGCGAAGCCCCGTTTCTTTCTCGTCGATTTCGATGATTCCCTTCTTTATCCTGCATGATTTTCCGATGATCGTTGAAAGCAGGGTTATATCCTTATCCTTGATTGCCTTTGTCTTACTTTCCAGCAAATCGAACAGTTCCGTGTCGTCAATTATTCCATATTTGACGATCTCCGCCATGCCGCTATTGAATTCACGAGATGGTAATGTTTTCAGGAATGAAAGATCAATGAACACCCCCTTCGGCTGGTAAAAAGTTCCCATTAGGTTCTTCCCCTCGGGCAAGTCTATCGCTGTCTTTCCTCCTATGCTGCTGTCAACCTGGGCCAGAAGTGTGGTAGGAATCTGATAGTATGGGATGCCCCTCATGTATGTGGATGCAACAAAACCGACGATGTCGCCCACGACACCGCCGCCCAGTGCAATCAAGGCCGATCTTCTGTCGATACCGATATCAATTAACTTTTTAATGATGTCCAGAGTAGTATCGATATTTTTTGAGGCCTCGCCAGCGGGGAACTCTATCATATCGATCTTGAGCCCCGTTTCCTTGAGTGTTGTCAGGAGCCTCTCCCCATGGAGAATGGCCACATTGGAATCTGTAATGATAACGTATCGGGAAGCACAGTTATTTTTTGTAATGATCATTCCAATACGGTCAAGTATGTCTTCACCTATGAAGATTTCATAAGAAGCTGATATCTTTTTATCGAGATTTACTTTTGTTTTGTTCATTATAGCACCTCAATTTCCGTTCTCATTATTTTTTCAAGAACTTTCACTTCCTCCATCAATTGATAAAACTTTTCCGGTTTGAGCGATTGCGGCCCATCCGAAGATGCCTTTGCGGGATCGGGATGGACTTCAATCATGATTCCATCTGCTCCCACGGCTACGGCCGCCCTCGTCAGGGGAATAACGTATTTCCAGTTACCGGCCGCGTGAGAAGGATCAACAATGACAGGCAGGTGAGTCAATTCCTTTAGAACGGGTATCGCACTGATATCCAGGGTGTTGCGTGTAGCCGTTTCGAATGTACGGATGCCCCTTTCGCAGAGTATGACATTGTCATTTCCCGAAGAGATGATGTATTCTGCTGACATGAGGAGTTCTTCGATGGTCGTCATCATCCCCCGCTTCAATAGTATCGGTTTCTTGGCGCCACCCACCTTTTTCAAGAGAGCAAAGTTCTGTACATTCCGTGTCCCTATCTGCAGAATGTCGGCATATTCTTCCACCAGATCCACATCAGTTGTGTCGAGTACCTCAGTGACGACGGGCATACCAGTTGCCTCACGGGCCTTTTTTAGAAGTTTTAAGCCTTCTTCTTCCATCCCCTGGAAGCTGTATGGAGAGGTTCTCGGTTTGAATGCTCCTCCCCTGAGTATGTGAGCTTTCCCCTTTTTGACGATATAGGCGCTTTCCATCAGTTGTTCTTCACTTTCAATTGAGCAGGGACCGGCCATGACGACAAATTCAGGGCCACCGATTTCAATATCTCCGATCCGGATTACAGTATTCCCTTCTTTCGCTTCACGACTTGCAAGTTTGTACGGTTTCAGGATGGGCATTACACTTTCCACCCCGGAGAGAGATTCGGCAGACTTTAATTGTGATTTATCGCGGTCGTCCCCGACTACACCTATTATTGTACGTTCAACCCCGCGGGAGGGGTGTGACCTGTAACCGACCGACTCAACCCACTTGATGACACGGTCTATTTGTGTGTTGGTTGCGCTTTTCTTCATTACGATGATCATTTTATATCCTCCTGTTCTTTTTTCAAAACAAAAAGGCCATGGTGAAAATTGCCACCATGGCCCGAACATAGAAAATAAAAAAGCCATGGTGTAGAACCTTTCGATCTACCCATGGCCTGGATGCCTTATTTAATTTGTTTTAGGATTTCCAGGACGGTGGGCAGACCAATGCAAAATAATAATAGCTAAACCAGCCACTAAAATTCATGTTCGCATTGATCTTTTGTTTATCCATCACTGTTGAAAATCCTTCTCCACTATTGTGTGGATGGGATAAAACCATAATTGTTTATTGTTGTCAAGAAAAAAATGAAATTCCTTCATCCAACCATTTATCTTCCAATTTCACCCTTGAAGTATTTCCAATTTGTGGTAGAAGGGAAACTTAGTAAATTCATACTATTGACGGGAGTGATTATATGTATAACGCTAGTGATTTGAAAAAAGGTTTGAAGATTCAGCTCGACGGCGATCCTTACGTTATTACCGAATTTTCTTTCGCGAAGCCAGGTAAGGGGCAGGCCCTATATCGATGTAAGCTGCGTAATATGATAAATGGGACTCAGTTTGAACGTACCTTTCGCTCTGCGGATAGCTTCCAGCCGGCTGATCTGCGGGAGAAAACGATGCAGTACCTGTACTCCGAAGAGGACAAGTATTGCTTTATGGATGTCGAAAGTTACGAACAAATTTTTCTGACCTCAGAACAGGTGGAAGATGCGAAAAATTTCTTTATTGATAATCTGGAGGTGGAGATCCTTTTTTTTGGGGACAGACCACTTGGAATTACCCTTCCCAATTTTGTTGATCTTACGGTTATTAAGGCTGATCCGTGGGTTAAAGGTGACTCCGTATCGGGAAAAACCAAACCTGTTACCCTGCATACGGGTTGCCAGATACAGGTACCCCCCTTTATCGAGGAGGGTGAAAAAATCAGGGTTGATACGCGTACTGGAGAGTATATTACACGGGTCAAAGAATGATGCATTCGTAAAAAGTCTGTCATTCCCGCGTAGGCGGGAATCCATAGAGGGCTAAGCACCTGAAAAGAATGGATTCCCGTTTTCACGGGAATGACAAAATTGTGCATATTTCGACTTTTTACGAGACTGTCAAGAATGAGTCTCCGGCATGACAGAAGATAGCAAAAATCAGAGACAGATACTAATTAGACGCGGGGATACCCTGCGGATGCGTGCCAGGGTTATCCAGGCAATCCGTGATTTTTTTGCCAATCATGATTACCTCGAAGTTGAAACCCCTTACAGAATTCCTGCTCCTGCACCAGAGAGCCATATCGATGCCATAGCATCCGGGGATTGGTTTCTGCATACTTCTCCTGAATTGTGTATGAAGAGGATGCTGGCGGCGGGCTAT
>JAUVKS010000185.1 GCA_030596145.1 Pseudomonadota bacterium
GGAAAGAAGCCTTGCAAACATTATGTTTATCTCTTCTTCCTCGCTCCTCTGGGGAATCTCGGGGTAAAATGCCCTCAAGCTATTCACCATGGATGCGAGAATACCCATGGGATGAGCCCTTTGGGGATAATTTTCAAAAAATGACCGCATATCCTCATGGACTAAAGAATGGTCATTTAACATCTCAGAAAAGCGATCCAGTTCCTCCCGGGTAGGCAGCTCGCCGTTGATTAAAAGATAAGCCGTCTCTCTAAAGCTCGAATACTTTGCAAGCTGTTCTATAGGAATCCCCCGGTACCGCAAAATTCCCTTTTCCCCGTCCATAAACGTAATACTGCTCTCGCAACTGCCGGTATTTGCATAGCCCAGATCAAGGGTGATTAGTCCGGTCTCCTTACGCAGGTTGGATATGTCAATGGCCCTTTCTCCTTCAGAACCTTCAACAACTGGAAGCTCAAAAGTCTTTCCATCAAGTATTAGCCTGGCAGTATTTCCCATTTTTTTTCCTTAAAATAAATCTTCAACTCCTACTAAAAATACCCCTACCACGGTCAACAATCACCGTAATCCCTTCGGTAACATTTGTTTATGAGTCAACGGCGGTTGGACATGCAGGGGCAACACTCAAGTTTGCCCCTGCATGCAGGTTATAAAAGAGGCAAATAACGGTCAATTTCATACCGGCTCACATGGGTACGGAACCGATCCCATTCAACCCTCTTATTTTCAATGAATTTGTTGAAGATATGATCTCCCAGGGCTTCCCTTAAGAGATCACTTTCGGATGCTATCTTCAGGGCTTCGAGGAGACTGCCGGGAAGTGATGTAATACCAGCCGCAGACCTGGCCTTTTCATCCATCTCGTAAATATCCTCTTCAATTGGATCAGGAATCGGATATTCCTTTTCGATTCCCCTTAGTCCTGCCGCCAGCATAACCGCAAAGGTCAAATAGGGATTACATGCCGGATCAGGTGAGCGGAACTCCATACGTGTAGCGTTCTCTTTTCCAGGTTTATACATGGGGACACGGATCAGAGCGGAGCGATTACGAAGTGCCCAGGAAACGTAAACGGGCGCCTCATAACCGGGTACCAGCCGTTTATAAGAATTTACCCACTGGTTGGCAACCGCCGTAATTTCGGGGGCATGTGTCAGAAGCCCCGCAATATAGTGCTTCGCCTCCTTAGAGAGGTGATACTCGTCACTTCCGTCGAAAAAGGCATTCCTGTCACCCTTGAAGAGCGACTGGTGTACATGCATACCGCTGCCGTTTTCACCGAATATCGGTTTGGGCATAAAGGTGGCGTAAACACCGTTCTGCCGGGCAATCTCTTTTACGGTGGTGCGGTATGTCATCACGGCATCGGCCATATTCAAGGCATCCATGTACCGAAGGTCGATCTCGTGCTGGCTGGGGGCCACTTCGTGGTGGCTGTATTCAACACGAATACCCATCTCCTGCAGTGCAAAAATGGTCTGCCGGCGAAGATCGGTACCGCGATCCACAGGAAGACCGTCAAAATAGCCGGCGCGATCAATGATATCAGGTGAAGAATCATTCGCAAAATAGAAATACTCAAGCTCCGGCCCCACATAAAAAGTATAACCGAGATCACTCGTCTTCTTAAGCATCTTTTTCAAAACATAGCGCGGGTCACCTTCATAGGGTGTTCCATCGGGATTGAGGATATCGCAGAACATGCGTGCAACCGGCCGATCGCTTGGTCTCCAAGAAATTATCTGAAAGGTGGTTGGATCAGGTTTGGCGATCATATCGCTCTCCTCGATCCGAGCAAATCCTTCAATGGAAGACCCGTCAAATCCCATACCTTCCGTCAGACCCTCCTCCAGTTCTGATGGGGTGACCGCAAAGCTTTTGAGATAACCCAGTACATCGGTAAACCAGAATTGGATAAAACTGACGTCCTGCTCCTTGACAACCTTCATTACATCTTTCGGGGTTTTACATTCAAACATAACAATCTCCTCCTTTTTTTTTGGTAAGCGTTCAACACTCAGTTTCAGGTTTTTAACTTTAGACTTCAGACTTGAAACTTTATACTTATTGTTATTCAATTGGTCCATTTTCGACGAACCACCAGACGCCACAGGGACAGGCGCCGGCGCAAAAACCGCAGCCTATACAGCGGTCTGAATCTACCACATATTCATAATCTTCTCCATCAAGTTCACGCCGCGAAATCGCATTTTGCGGACAGATAGTCTCGCAAATACCGCAATCCCGACATACACCACAGGAAGCACATTGTTCAGAAAGATGAGATATATCATCAAAAATTATAACACGTGGATCATAATATTCCAATCTAACTCGAGTCGGATCAACCGGAGGTAATTGAACAAAGTCCACCTCCTTACCTGATATCAGAGAGTCAATAGCCGCGGCAGCAGCTCTGCCGGCTCCGATAGCCTCGGTCAGAAGTCCCAGTCTAACCGTATCGCCTATGGCAAATACCTTGGGATTGCTGGTTTGAAATTTCTCGTTAACAGCTATGAACCCCCGCTTTGTTTCGATATCCTCCGGCAGAAAGCCGAGGTCAGGCTGATCACCTATGGAGATGATGACGGTATCGGCAGGCAGGACTTCACCTTCCTTCAGTTCCACCCCCTCATCGGTAATTGCTTTTGTGAATCGCGGCCAGAGGAAACGAGCGCCGATAGCCTCCGCATCCTCCCGCTCTTTGCCGAATGATGCCGGTTCCTGTATATCAATCAAAGTAATGTCCCTGGCACCCAGCCGGAATGCTTCCGTCGCGGCATCGCAGCCGACATTGCCCGCACCGATAACTACAACCTGCTTCCCTACCTCTATTTGATTTGCCTTGCTCCGTTTGAGAAAATCCAGTGCCGGAATTGCCTTCTCATGACCGGGGACAGAAATCATACGTGGTTTCTGAGCTCCCGTGGCAATTACCAGGAAGTCACACTCTCCTCTCAGTTTTAAAAACTCGCCTTTGCCAAGAGGATTTTTCAGGTGTACATGCTCAATCTTTTCATTGATCCGGTTCAGTTCATGTTCAACAACTTCATCTGGAATTCGGCTGCTGGGAATAACATCAGCAATCTTACCACCCAGCTTTTCACCCATATCATAAACCACCGGTTGATGACCCTTCAACCATAGCTGCCAGGCAACAGAAAGACCTGCCGGTCCGCCGCCAATAATTGCAACCTTATTCCCCGTCGAAGGAGCCGGTTCAGGCAACTTTGCTCTAAGGCTGGCTCTTCCGAGCATGGTGATATCCAGAGTCTTGAGATTTTCTTTCCCGCGTGTGCAATGTTCCATACAGAGATTAGGACAGAGGTAACCACATACAGTTGCCGGAAACGGTGTATAATCAAGTGCCATATCTACTGCCTGATCAATTTGCCCGTTTCGTATCAGTTCCCAGCGCTTCTGCACCGGTATCCCCGTTGGACAGTTAACCTGACATGGGGGCAGGTATTTGTGATTTTCCCATACGGGGATGTAACGACGCAGCTCTCCGGTTGTAATCACCGGTATCGGGCTTCGATCGATGGTGGATATATCACCGATCAGACCACCTTCGCCCAATTCCTTATCCCAGATATCCTGACGGAACCCGTGCATACCGCGTCTCGGGCTCTCCGACTTTTCCTGAGGACTGTGTGGCACCAGAAGAAGCTGCCACTCCGAACGATCGGATGTTAATTGCGGAAACAGCTCCGAGCGACTGACAGCATCCAGAAACCCTTTCATGTTGGATGTCAGCCATTCCCAGTCGTCATCCGCAAGGGCTACCAGTTTGACATCCTGCTCACTGTAACCATTGTGTTGCCCCCTGAAGAATATTTTCCCGCTCACCATACCCACACATGGGCGATGCCCGAGGATATTATCTGGATTCTGTGCCTCATAACCACAGATGACGGCGATACCGCCGGCCATGAACTCTGCAAAGGAATCCCCCACTCCACCCAGCACCCAGAGTTCCGGAGGATCAAAACGGGGATTGTGCTTTGTCATCGTCATACCACGTGCCCCGATGTTGCCGGCAATGTAAATCTTTCCCTGTGCCATGGCATTACCGATACCATTGGTAGC
>JAUVKS010000006.1 GCA_030596145.1 Pseudomonadota bacterium
ATCCTGGAAGGGAGCAAGCTGGTAGCTTCTGCATTTGGAGTGGCTGACAGGTGTTCATGGAGTCAGACAGATTTTAATAGCAAGGCAGTTACCGATAAGATCGCGGATGATTTCGATCTATGCACGTGTTTATCGGTTATGAACTGGGTCAGAGATAAGAATAACCTGATCGATCTGCTTTCCAGGCAAAAAGTCGTTCTTTATGAAGGTCATGAAGAAGATGGAATTGAAACTGGACGCTTAAAAAGCGCTGGTTTTTCAGAGATAAAAAAGGTTGCTGTCAGTGAAAGAAACCGCGGCATTTTTTGGGCAGGGAAAGACGATTTAACCAGCGTCTGAACGGACCATCTCCTTTTGTTCAGCGTAGCAAAATATCGGGTCGGATGAATCCGACTCCTACAATAAAAGAAAATTCCTAAGGATTCAGGTTAATGACATTAAATATTGACGATATATTCCAGCAGGCTTTCGCCGATCACCAGAATGGACAGATTGAAAAAGCTGCTGATGGATACAAGAGGGTTCTGTCCGCTGAATCGGATCATCCAAGCGCTCTGCACCTTTTGGGTCTGATTGAGCTTGATCTGGGAAACCATGAAAAGGCTATTTTATTAGTCGAAAGATCACTGGAGTTAGCGCCAAATGAGCTGCAATGGCTGTTAAATTATGGAAAGCTATTATCAAAAATGGGTAAATATGAATTGTCCATATCGGCCTATCAGAAGGCATTATCAATAGATCCGGACTGCCTCGATGCCAGGATCTCTTTAGGCGACATCTACTATGGGTCAGGGATATATAAGGAGGCGTTAAAGATATATTACAGGTTACTGTGCGAAAATCCGGATGATGCCACAGTCAGAACAAAATATGAAAGCGTCATGAGAACAATGGATAATGGGAAACAGCCTCCTGTGAATGCAACAGAGGCAGGGTATTCTTCCGGCAATGATCCGATAGACCGGATGTTGCCGTTGAGACAGGAGAAACCTGATGAAGACACTGAGATGGCGAAAGTTCAGGCCAAACAGCATGAGCAGGGAATCGGGTTATCAACCGGCATGAGTCAACGGCCTGCCGGTAAAGTGGATCCTGTCACGGAGATGGGGGTGATGGCCGATGCTATGTATCGTATGGGATATAGGGAATCCGCCTGTGCGTATGCGATACAGGGTCTAAATGCGGTATTAAATGTCTATAAACCAAGAGTCGTACCTGGAGAACTGCTCAAGGCTTGGCAGGCGCCCAACATCGAAACGATGTTCGTTCGAATGTGGTTAAAGCTTTTTATGCACAGCCTGTACTATGCAACCCGGAAAGATGCCGAAACAGTTCTGAAATATTGGATCAGGCAGGAACCACAAAGCGCCGAACCGCTTATCCGATTGGGTTTGCTCTGTGCGCTGCATGCATCCAAAGAAGGGCAACCTGTTCCGTCAGATGCACTCGAGACGCTATTATGCGCAGATAGAATGCTCAACAATGAACGTTCTGCCGCTGCTTTGCTTCTGGTAAAAGAAAATTTTTCAAATGAACTGGTCGTGCCGTATGACAGCGCATATCTAAATGTATACCCTCATATCGAAAATCTGACCACCTATGTGCTGTTGGAACAGGGTGACTGGTTTGAAGACGAAATAGCGCTGTTTCGTGATATGATTCGTCCTGGTGACAGAATTTTGGACTTGGGCGCCAATGTCGGAGTATATTCCATAAGCGCTGCCCGAAGAACCGGAAGTAATGGGCGGATAATTTCGGTTGAACCATGCAGGGAGACCTTTACCCTGCTGAGCCGGTCCGCTGCCGCATTTAACAATATGACGGCCATCCATGCCGCTGTCGGTGAAAAAAGTGGTCGGGGGTATCTGGAACCCGGAAATCAACCGGAGCTTAACAGGTTGCAGATGAGTGAAGAATCGGGCGAAGTCGTGGATGTTATCTCCGTGGACGAATTGGCCGAGAAAGAAGGCGTTGATCGTTTTGATTTAATCAAAATCGATGTGGAAGGATACGAAATCCCCACCATCCGCGGTGCGACCAAAATTATCGCAGAGAGTGACCCCATCATTCTCTATGAAATCAAAGATGGGGCGAAGATGAATCCGGAACTGATCGATGTTTTCCAGGAACTGGGATACGATTCTTACAGCTTCCGCGCTCCTCGTGGAACACTGACGCGATGTCACGAGGGAGATCAGGTTGACCAGAGTATCATAAACATGTTTGCCGTTCGGCAGGAATCGTTAAGTCGATTCAAGGGGCTGGTTAACATCGAGTAGGCTGATTGAATTTTCAATATCGCAGGGGTTCGATTCATCGAACCCGCAAAGCATCGCAGGAAGAAAGACCATGTCGAAAAAGAAAAAAAGACCTCTCAATAAAAAGACAAAGGCTGCCGGAAAACGAAAGGCGGCTGGTAAAACAAAAGCGGGTCGGACAAATCCGACCCCTACATCATCTGCGTTAGCCTTGTATGAGCAGGGAGATGTCCGTGGAGCTAAAAGGGCGTTTCGCGGTGTATTAAGAAAGGATGCTCTCAACACAGATGCCTTATATCATCTGGGGATAATAGCAAAAGATCGGCAAAATTACGATGAGGCCATAGATTATTATGAAAGGGTCATTTCGATAGATCCCGCTTATGTAAACGCCTGGTTTGGACTTGGGGGCATATTTATAGACCAGACAAGATATGATGATGCACATGAAAAATTTCAGAAGGTTGTATCCCTCTCTCCGGATTATACCAACGCATGGTATAACCTTGGAATCATAGCGGCTGCCCGGGGCAGGCATGATGAAGCAATCACATATTATCAAAAGGCGCTGTCCATAGATCCAACCTTTGTAAATGCCTGTTATAATATTGGCTGGATACTTCTTGATCAAAAAAAAGATGATGAAGCGGTCGACTATTTCAAAAAGGCCCTTTTGTTGAATCCGCAGCATGTCGATGCCTTGTTTAATTTAGGGTCTGTAATGCAGAACAAAAAGAACTATGCCGGGGCCATCGAGTATTATGAAAAGGCCCTGGCAATTAAGCCTGATTATTATCTTGTCCATAACAACCTGGGCATTATTCATCAGGCACAGTATAATTTTGACAAAGCGATCGAGCATTATGAAAGAGCCATATCTATCCAGCCCGAGACCGCCGATGCCTACATAAATATGGGAAATGTATTTCGAAACAGGGGTGATGTTCAAAAGACTGTCGAATATTATAAAAAATCTATCTCTCTCAAACCGAGCCTGGTGGGATTGAATAATCTCTGCGGGTATCAGAAAGAGCAGTCTAATTATGAGGAGGTGCGCGATCTTTCGGAAAAGATCCTTGAATATAATGATCTGGATAAGTCTGATCTGGCGGGCATTCATGACACATATATCCAGACGTGTGAATGGGAGAAGGCAAGCGGCATAATCGAAAGGTTCAGAAAGGCCAGGATGAATCCGGCGGCCAGGGATGTCCTTGCAGGCAGCTTTATGGAATTTTGCGCGATAACAGATCTGAGCCTCGATGAGATATCCGGGCAGCATAAAAAATGGGGGGAGTTGACAGAGCGGGAGGCGGAGCCTTTTGAGCATGATAAAAGGGGATCGATCGGCGCCGAGGGAAGGAAACTGAGGATTGGCTATTCATCACCTGATCTGAGAGAACATTCCGTCGGATACCTTATTAAGGACATTATTACCAGCCATAATCATGATGAGTTTGAAATCTACTGTTACGCGAACTTTTTTGAAAAGGAAAAAGATGCATTCACCCGGGAAATCATAAACAGCGGCGCTGTGTTCAAGTATGTCAAGCATTTACCAGACAGGGAGGTGGCCGAGGAGATCTATAAAGACGAGATAGACATCCTGATCGATCTTGCCGGTCACACAGCCGGACACCGGCTAAGGGCCTTTGCATACAAGCCTGCGCCCATTCAGATAACCTACTTAGGGTATCCAAACACAACGGGTCTTTCCCGCATGGATTACAGGCTCACCGACCGCTATGCAGAATCAGGCGAGGAGAATGATTATCGATATTCTGAAAAACTGATCAGGCTCACAAACTGCTTTTTAAGTTTCAATGGGTTTGGCGATGTTGTTCCGGCTCAGATCAAGGGTCATAGAAGAGGGGGTATCATCTTTGGCTGTTTCAACAACATTCAAAAGCTCACACCAAAGGCTGTTGAACTGTGGTCAAAAATCCTGAAGGAGGTTGACGGCAGCGAACTTCATCTCAAGGCAAAACAGTTGAATACAGGATTTATCTGGGACAATATTGCAAATGAATTCGCGAAGCATGGAATATCCGATGAAAGAATAAAATGCCTCGGTTATACTGCGACAAGGGAAGAGCACCTCAGGCTTTACAGCAGCATAGATATTTCGCTCGATACATTTCCTTACAACGGCACCGTCACCACCCTCGAAGCATTATGGATGAATGTTCCGCTCGTCACATTGGTGGGAGAGAGTCATGCCCAGAGGGTCAGTTATTCCATCCTGAAGAATCTCAATCTGGATCGGTTGATCGCGTTTACAGAAGAGGAATATGTCTCAAAATCCATAGAACTGGCAGAGAATCCTGAAATAATCAGGGAATTGAAGACAAAGATGAGGAAGAATCTTCTGGCATCGTCGATCTGCAATCCCAGGGTTATCACCCGGGAGATGGAGCTTAATTTTAAGAGGATATGGATGGAGGGCCGGGGGTCGGGGATCAGGGGTCAGGGATCAGGGGTCAGAGGTCAGGGGTCAGAGGATACGGTGGGAGATGCCATAACGGCGGCGAGCAAGTTGAGGATGGCCATGGTTAAGCTTGAAAAGGGAGAGTATGGGCAGGCTGTTGAGATCAGTTCTTCATTGCTCGGCGAGGATGGAATTTCACCTCTTGCCTTCTATGTTCTTGGAGTTTCCCGGTACAGACTTGGTGAGGATGAAAGGGCCATCGAGGCTTTAAAAAAATCTTTAAGTTTGAACAGTCGTAATCCGGGCGCCTGGAGAGCGCTGGGAGAGATTTATCTGTCAAAGGGAGAAATCGATGAGGCGAATGCCTGTCTTGAGAAGATTGCAGCGTTTGAGGAGCGGCCTGCGGCTTTGAGGAGCAGCCTGCGGCTTTGAGGAGCGGCCTGCGGCCTTGAGGGGAAAGGATGATGGAGGAGGAGGGGAATGGAACAGAAATTTATTTTTCCTTTTGAGAAACTTGATGTTTGGCAGCTTGCAGTAGATCTTGCCGATTTTGTTCTTGGTATTCTGGAAACTTTTCCGTCTAATAAACATTTTAGGCTTATAGGTCAGATGGAAGCAGCAGTATCCAGCATTGCTCAAAACACCGCGGAGGGAAAAGGGCGGCAGTATAAAAAAGAATTTATTCAGTTTCTGTATATCGCAGAAGGTTCTCTTTTTGAAGTTTTGACGTTGACGGAGATATTTAAACGCAGGAAGCTGTTCAGCGAGGAACAGGCAATAGAAATCAGAAGACAAGCGGAAATTGTTGATCGTAAACTGCACGGACTAATCAATCACCTCAGGGGGCGCTGCGCTTGAGGAGCGGCCTTCGGCCTTGAGGAGCAGCCCTTCGGGCTTTGAGGGGCGCTGCGCTTGAGGGGATGTAGGAGCGCTTCGCTTGAGGGATGGAGGAGCGCTGCGCTTGAGGGAAGAGGGGGATGGGGAACGGATATGAAGCCAGATGTGAAAAATTTTTCTATATCCTCAAGGGAGCAAAGCTCCCATTCCTCAAGCAAAGCGCTCCTCAAGCAAAGCGTCCCTCAAGCAAAGCGCTCGCTTTAAATACAACTATATGCAGGAAAAATCACCCATATCTTGATATTAACCTCACGGATATTGAGAATGACAGGGTCATTCCGGTTTTTTCAAAGAACGGCCTGCCGACTTTTAAATATGACATCGGCGCGGGAAAAGCAAAATATTTTCACAGCAGTTACGATCCGCTATCGGAGGCGGTAAAATGGGCAGGGGAATCAAGTATCGATGGTGATTCTATTATTGTAGTGTTGGGCGTGGGCTTTTTTTATCATATCTCTGAGCTGATAAAAGAGATTCCTGATGATCGGATCGTAATACTCCTGGAAAGGGATGAGGAAATCTTCCGCGCGGCGCTGAAAGCCGTGGATCTGCGGGATGTTTTGAGTCGCGATAATCTTTATTTATTTGTCGGCCGCGAGCCTGCCGGGGCCGTCAAGTTTATAACAGGAATCCAGATAAATAATTCTTTTAAGAGAATAACATTCCTGCCCCATCAGCCGTCGATTCAGACATTTCCTGAGTTTTATAGAGAGATAATCGATGGGTTTGCCGCTTCAGGCAAGCTGAATATTTTTGACCGCCTCAGATATAAAAAATTTTGCCGTGAAGAGGTCAGGGTTCTCCTCCTCACAACGCGATATTTTCTTATGGGTGAAATAATCAGCGCGATGAAAAGACTGAACATAAAGTACAGGCTGATAACCATAGAACAGTATGAGCTGGGCTGCCAGGAGTTTATCGAAGAAATCATTAAAGACATCCTTGATTTCAAACCGGATTTTCTGTTCACCATAAATCATCTTGGCATGGATCGAGAAGGTATGCTTGCGCAATTCCTTGCAAGGATCGAGATGCCTTTTGCGTCATGGTATGTGGACAATCCGAATCTGATTATCAAGCGCTATGAAAAAAATGTCACCCCCTGCTGCGCCATGTTTCTCTGGGATAAGGACAACTTGCCCGACATGCGGGATATCGGTTTTGAACATACCTTTTATATGCCGCTTGGCGTTGACGAAAGACGCTTTCGCCCGATAAAAAATGAGGTCAATCCCATGCCCCATCTTACCTCCGATGTGGCATTTGTCGGCAACTCCATGGTTAAGAAGGTCAGAGATACATTAATGAAGACAGGGGTAAACGGGGGCTTGAATGCGCTTTTCAAAGATATAGCCAGGGATTACATGGAGAGTGAAGAGAGGCGCATAGAAGAGATTATCAGATTAAAATACCCGGAACTGTATGATGACTTCCAAAAATTGGGTGATGTGAACAGAACCAGTTATGAAACCGCTGTAAATTGGGAAGCGACAAAGATCTACCGGCTGGAAAGGATAAAAAGGCTTCTTCCCTTCAAACCTTTAATCGTGGGAGACCCGCACTGGCCGGAATTGATCGACGACGGCCTGTTCAGGTACCACAGGGAACTGGCCTATTATAACGAACTTCCCTTCCTGTACAATGTGGCGACGATTAATTTTAACGCGACCAGCAGACAGATGAAGGGTGCGGTTAATCAACGGGTCTTTGATGTGCCTGCCTGCATGGCCTTTCTGCTGACCGATTATCAGGAACAGATGGATGAATTATTTACAGTCGGTGAAGAGGTTATATGTTATCAGGAGCCGGATGAGATAGCAGAGCTGATTAAATATTACATGGATCACGAGCGTGAGAGAAAACAAGTAGCGCAAAAAGGATATGAAAGGGTAATCAGGGATCATACATACGTATCGAGAGTAACCGGGATAGTCGGGGCGATGAGGAAAATATTTTCATGATGTAGGGGTTCAGGGGTTCAGAAAGGAGGTAATAATGAAAATTTTAATAGATGGAACCGAGACGCCGCTCAGCGGCTCTTTTGGCAATCTTGAAGAGGTCTTGCAGGAAATTTTGAGAAATCGGATCAGCGGGGGAAAGATTGTATGTACAGTCAGGTTAAACGGCGAAAACTACAGCGAGAAGGCGCCTCACGATGCCCGGAAAATCGAGATCGGCGACATTTATACCCTTGAGATTGGGACTACCGACAAAACCGAAATATGCCGGTCTTTTCTTGAAAACAGCGGCATGATATTTGATGACCTGCGTGAGAGCGTGCAGAAGATATCCGGACTTTTCCGTATGGCCGACGAAAAGGAGGCCAACAGGCATTTTGTAAAATTCCTGGAGTCCTATCGGGACCTGATTCAGATGCTCAGACAGAGTGAGGGTATCCTTAAATTGGATTTTCAGGAAAATCTTGTGTCACTGGAAAAATTATCCGATGAGATTATTGCCGCCCAGGAAAAGGAAGACTGGATAATGTTAGCCGATCTGCTGGAATATGAACTGGCCCCTCTTTTGAGAGGGGCGCTTCGCTTGAGGGGCGCTGACGCTTGAGGGGCGCTTCGCTTGAGGATTGGCCTTCGGGCTGGCGGCCTTTATCCTAAAGGGAGCGAAGCTCCCGCTCCTCCAGCAAAGCGCTCCTCCAGCAAAGCGCTCCTCTATCAAAGCGCTCCTCCATCAAAGAAGGGGAAGCAGAAATGCTTTCCCTTCTTGCTTTGGCCTTCTCGGAGTTATCCTCCAATCAGGGATAATGCCAATTGCGGCAGGGAGTTGGCCTGTGCCAGCATGGCGGTTGCCGCCTGCACCAGGATACTGTTCTTGGTGAACTCCGTCATCTCCGTCGCAACATCAACGTCGGAGATCCGGCTCTCAGCCGCCTGGATGTTCTCCGCCTGGATTGTCAGGTTCGTGATCGTGTTTTCCAGCCGGTTCTGCATGGCGCCGAGATTGGCACGGGCAGTGTCCTTGGTGCCGATAGCGCTGTCTATCGTTGTGAGTGCGCTTTGGGCGGTATGCTGTGTGTTCAGTAGCACTCCGGTCGCCGCAACCTCAGCCTGAGTTGTTGTATATGCAGCCTGAGATGTCGTTGCAGCCTGAGTTGTTGTATATGCAACCTGAGATGCTGCTACGGCCAGTGAGGCTCTCGAACCCCGGCTCGTGGAGCCGTCCACTTCTGCCAGGCTGGCCAATGAAGCCCTGGAAGCGACTGCAGCCTGAGATCCCGTTGCAGCCTGAGTCGTTGTATATGCAGCTTGAGAGGCCACTGAAGCTTGAGAGGCCACTGAAGCAGTGCCTCCTATAGCAGCCCGTGACGCCATCGAAGCCTGTGAGGTTACCGCAGCTTGAGAGGTTACCGCAGTCTGTGACGCCACCAAAGCCTGAGATGCTCTTGAAGCTACTGAGGCAACCGAAGCTGCCGTGGTACTTGCTGCAATCGAAGCCTGGGATGCAACCGATGCATGGGATGCAACCGATGCCTGTGACGTAACCGCAGTCTGTGACGCCACCGAAGCCTGTGACGTAACCGAAGCCTGTGATCCGCCGCCTATTGCCACCCCCAGCGTCTCAGCGGTCATATTGCTTATGCTGATGTAGTAGTAATCTTCCGCAGAATCATTGCCGGTGCCAAAGTGGATCTTCATACCGGTACCGGACATGCTCCCATCGAGCAGCTTCTGGCTGTTGAAGTCGGTAGCATTGGCTATCCTGGTTACCTCCTTGGCCATCTCGTTATACTCATTCTGCATGATCTGCCTCTGGGAGTCGGTGTATGTGCCTGTTGACGCCTGCTCAGCCAGTTCTTTCATTCGGATGAGTTTCTCGTCAATGACCGAGAGCCCTCCTTCAGCGGTCTGAATCATGGAGATGGCGTCACCCGCATTACGAACACCCTGATTCAGCACGGCAATGTCTGCCCGCTGAAGCTCCCGGACGGCAAGACCGGCGGCATCATCAGCAGCGGAGTTGATTCGCAGGCCGGATGAAAGTCGTTGGGTTGATACCGCCAGTTTACCATAAGAAACACCTAAATTTCTGGCAGCAGTCATGGCCATCATATTGTTATTAATTACTAAACTCATGATTTAATCCTCCTTGATTTTTTTGTTATTTGAAAGCTGAAGGGATTGAACCCCCAGCTTTTTCCCTGCATCCTTGCCGGGATTGTTAAAAGTTGATGATGAACCCGCAAAGTCGGATGAATCCGCCCTTTCATGAGGTCATCTAAATACCACTCTCGAGATTTCACCTCCTTTTTATGTTTATTTGTCTTTTAACTTCCTTATCGTCAGATTGTGGGAAAAGCTTGAGTAAAAATTTGTCTGTTCGGATTTGTAGGGGTCGGATTCATCCGACCCGTTTCTTTGCAGATTTGACCCTTGCCATACTCAGGTGGGTAGGCTGTAGGCTGTCAGGAAAAGCAGGGATACAGTGCACTTTGAAGCCATGCCTGGTGCGCGAATCGGCCCCGCCCGCCTCGCTGAACGAAAACCCCTGCCACATGATTTGTTGGGTTTCGCTCACTGAAACCATATTTTGGTAATTGGTTACGCTCAACCCAACCTACCCAAAACCGGACTTTTCGTTCAGACACTAATTATGTTTGCAGGAACAAGGCGGAAGTCATGCGAAATAGAGGCATTGCGGGCAGGTATTTCTCCGTCAAAGTACGGCAATCGTGCTCTTCGGCCCCCTTCAGCCTTCAGTCTAAACAGCTTCAGCCTGACTACGTGAGTAGTCACTCCATATTCCGGTTAAGTTATTCTGTGCTAATGCCGATATGAAAAGGCAAGATCATTATTGCCGGGAAAATATTTCCCGGTTGGGGAAGAAACTTCGTATCAGTTCGTATCAGGCAGACAGTCTGACTCCGTGAGTAGTCACCTTTTATGACCATAAAGCGTTTCTTGGGACGCACCGGGCAGTTCCTTTCAAAAAAAGGTGTACTATCATGTAAATTGGCACAACGCTTGCTTTTTGTTATTTCGACCGAGGGGAAAACGGGTCGGATGAATCCGACCCCTACATGAGGGAGTATTTATGAGTATCTCAATCACAAGTGCTACCGCCGGGACAGTTCAATACTCGGGCCTTACATCAGACACGAACTGGGTTGACCTCGTTGATCAACTAATGGAGGTGGAGGGTTTCCATATCAACCGCCTCAACACATGGAAACAGGAATGGTCTGATAAGATTACCGCCTCACAGGGGCTCGACAGCCGGCTTCTTATCCTGGAATCGGTGGCAGGCAATTTCAACTCGGAAATAGAATTTTATTCCCGAACTTCCACCTCGAGCGATGAAGATGTGCTCACAGTAACAAATACCGGTTCTGCTACACCGGGCGCCCACAGTGTAGAGGTGGGCAGCAGCATAAAACACAGGCTCGGCTCGGATGGAAAGCCCGACAAAGACACTACCAATTACGCCGGCAGTGGAAATCAGATACAAATAACCGTGGGCGGGAGCAACGAAACAATAACCATCGACGGAGGAAACTACACTCTGCAGGGTATAGCTAATGAAATCAATTCTGAATCGACCCTGGTCGATGCGGAAGTAATAAACGACGGTTCAGATGAAAATGAATTCAGACTGGTGCTTACGGCCAGAAACGGAGGCTCTTCCAATGCCATTTCCATCGGCGCTAACAATACCAGTGTAGATTTTTCCATGTCAGGGGTTGGAGACAGGATAGATGCTGTTGAAGAGGGGACCTGGAGCGGAACTTCCCATGCCGTATCAGGCGGTCAATATCTCGGCTCCACAAACAAGACCTTTCACTTTACCGTCACCTCTTCCGGAGAGGCTCAGGTAGTAGGGAGTGATGAAATCACAGTCCGCTGGACTGACGGCGAGGGCAATAGCGGAGACATAATTTTCGATTCCTCCTATACCGCAGATACTCCGGTTAACGTTTTTCAGGGAGTTCAAGTAAAACTCAGCGCAGGGAATGTCAATGGAAACGACACCTTTTCCATCGATATCCGGCACCCGGATCTGCAGGCGGCGCAGGACAGCGGACTGGCCATGACGGAAAAGGAAGTGCATTCCGGTTTTTCAGACACGAATACCACGGAAGTAACATCCACCGACCAGACTTTTTCCTATACCTATAATGGACAGCAGAGGACCATCGATGTTGCGGCAGGAACTACCCTGTCTGAACTAAGGGGTCTGATCAACAATGACAGTGAAAATCCGGGGATAACTGCCGGCATACTGAACGACGGGAGCGGTTTTTCCACGGCTTGTCACCTGACCCTTACCGGTAATGATCCGGGAGCTGCTTATAAGATCACCTCGATCAGCCATACACTGACTAACTTTGATAACACCTTCAATGAAACCCAGGCAGCGCAGAACTCAATGGTCAAAGTCGATGGCTATCCTGCGGACAGCAGCGAATATATCCAGAGGAGTTCCAACACGATTGGAGATCTGATCAGTGGAGTTACCCTGTTTCTTTCGGGCACAGGGACCACCACTGTATCCATAACCGATGACACTGATGCTGTTAAAACGAAAATTGGGGGCTTTGTCGACTCGGTCAATTCTGTTTTAGATTACATAAAGGAAATGACGGCCTATGATGAAGCAGAGGAAGGGGGAAACAACGGCACAATGATAGGCAACTATGCCTTCCAGATCGTCAAGCAAAGAATTAATGATATCCTGTCCAGCCCCGTTCCGGGACTTACAGACGGAGTCGATAGCTATACGCATTTAAGTCAGATAGGCATCAAGACAGATCTTGACCAGAATGGAAAATGGGTTATAGACTCCGCAACCCTGGATGATGCCATGAGCAATGACCTTGAAGCAGTCTGTAATCTTTTTACCAGGAACGAGACGAGCGGCGTTGACGGGATCGCTGAGCTCATTAGAGATGAAACCGACAAATTAAGCGAGGCATATTCAGCAGCCGATCCGGGAATTGTTTCAGTTCTTATCAACCGTTACGAAGAGATTGTAGATAACATTGATAGCAAGATCGAGCGGGAAGAACGGCGACTCGCCCTGGTGGAAAATCGCCTCAACATCAAATTTACCCGACTTGAGGTTTTATTAGGGCAATTACAGGGTCAGACGGATTATCTAACATCTATGCTGGATAATTTGCCGACAATTGGTGACAACTAACTTTGATGAATTTGTAAAAAGTCAAATTTCCCCTCACCCCAACCCTCTCCCATCAAGGGAGAGGGAGTTTTTCGACTTTTTACGCCGCCATCAACTTTGAAAGAGCTAACATGATGAACGGGTCGGATGAATCCGACCCCTACAGTTGGAATGACACTTTTCACTCAGGCGCCAATTAATAAGGAGGTTTCTAATGCAGAATTATGGTCAACATCAGTACAGGCAGACAGAGGTCAGCACAGCAGATCGGGGAAGATTGGTGGTTCTCCTCTATGAAGGCGCCATCAATTTTTTAAAGAAGGCCAGAGAGAATATTCAGGAAGGCAATATTGAGGCAAAATGCAACAACATCAACCGCGCCCAGGATATCATCCGGGAATTGAACAACTCTCTGAAAATGGATGCGGGTGGTGAAATCGCAGGCAACCTGAGAAGCCTCTATTTTTTCATGGAGAGACACCTTGTCATGGCCAAGATCGAAAGTGACGGCATCAAAAAGATGGATGAGGTCATCTCCATATTGAGCAGTCTTTATGAGGCATGGGTAGAGATATCGAAAAAACCCGAGGTGAAAAATATCATACAGGCCGACACATCGACCTATACGGGACTGTCCCGGGGAATCAGTGCGGGAATCAATGCGTAACCGGGTGCTGTCGTTTGAGGAGCGCTTCGCTTGAGGAGCGGCCTTCGGCCTTTATCCTAAAGGGAGCGAAGCTCCCGCTCCTCAAGCGATAGCGTCCCTCAAGCGATAGCGCCGGCAGTGGGTGAACAATAAAATGGAGACAACAGGAATCCTTATTTACTACAATCAGGTATTAACCCTGTCCGGACTTTTGTTGGCCATAACCGAATCTATCAGGAGCCTGGCCCAAAAAGGCCAGGTGGAACAGGTAGCTGCCAGGCTTCAAAAAAGACAGGACGTTATCGACCAGCTCAAAGTTATAGAGAAAAGATTGACACCACAGCAGAGAATTCAGAAAGATATATGGAAATCGATTGCCCCTCGAGACAAAAACAGCATCCAATCTCTCGTCAAAAGTATCAGGAAGGTTATAGAAAGAGTTGAGATCCTGGATATGGAAATAAGAACGTTTGCTGATCATGAGAGGGAAAAAGTAACCGGTGAACTGAAAAAGGTTTCTGCCAGTCACAAACTAATCAAAAAATACGTTCCCTCCCGGATGAATACTCCCGGATATTTTAGCCTGTCAATATAAGGTGACCTTAACACCTAATCAAGCAGTATGATTAAAAAGAATTCCGGTAAGTTCATACATCTTCAAATATAATTGTTGAAGTTCTTCAGACGGGATCTCACGTATCACTTTTCCCGTCTCTTTTTCGGTCACAGTGATTGCGGTCCTTTCATCATTTTTACCGTATGTGGAAAATTTCAGACTGATATCCATCTTGTTCAGGCAATCCTGAATTTTCTCCGTCAGATCTTTTAATTCCTGTTTATTTAACCGATTATCCTGTGCGGCAGTCTTTTCCGGAGGCTTTTCTTCATATTTTCTGTTTGTCGAGGGTAGCTTTGCTGACGTCTCATCGGGTGCTTTTACATTTTCTGCGTCTATATTGGTTATCTGGATCTCCATTCTCAACAGTCCTCCCTCCTCCCTCGTATTATGCAGGTACTTTCACCCGTTTAATGGGAAGGGATACCCGATACCCGAGTAGTTACTTCATATTTATTATCGGCATTTGGCAGAAAAACTTTAATCCTCATGGAAATGGGGTCCAAAATACATAATAACCTTCTAACCGTCAACCGTCAACCGATTCAGATTCCCGGCTTTTCACGTCGGAGGTACGTCTGAGGAGTTCTCTCTGCCTTTTAAACACATATCCGATGATAATGTCCCGGTCGCTTTCAGACAGTTCTTCAAATTTAACAGCAACATCGTATTTATTTTCCGGCCCTGATTCTGCGCACGACGTTACTTTTCCAAGTACATTTATCCATGTTCTGGAGACTAAGGGGAGAAAAACCCTGAGAGCGATAATGTCACCAATCGAAAAACTCTGGTTTGCGATAAATTTCATTCCTGAACCACTGATATTTACACATTCATTATTCACAGATTCATATTTTTCAGCATCTTTGCTTTCCAGCATATCCAGAATACGGTCTATTTTCTGGTTTGCCTGATATATAAGCTCATAGAGCAATTTTAAACTAACATCCTCAACGTGGGGCGCTTCAAAGGGTTTGCCAAAAGTCTTTTTAAGAATAATTTCCGGTTTGTTTTTGTACTCCTTGTAATCTTTTTGTGAAATCTTCAGGTAATCAACTTTGAGCACATCATCTACTCTTACGTGTTTTCTATGGCTTGTCCCGACCGCCTCGCCGTGCTTGCGCACTGTCGCAGCAGGTTTAACTTCTGAAAAGTTTTTTGACTTGTTAACCATTATATTACCCCACCTACGCAAATGGCTGCCTCAACAGGAAGCGTCATTTTTTTGTCGTCTGTGTCAAGCTTAATGACAAGTAACTATTCAGCCACAGATCTACGCTGATCATCACTGATATTTTTTTCTTTAAAGTCACCAAGATTATAATATAATTCTTAATGTTCTGAGACCTTTGAATTTTGCCAGAAATAGTCTAAATTGTCATTCCCGTGAAAACGGGAATCCACTATTCTCAATTAGTTATAGATTCCCGCTTTCGCAGAGATTTTATCGGGGTAGTTTATTTTACGTTAAGCCATATTTGCGCTTAGGTTCGGCTGTCCTTTTCTTGTCTCTTTTGAGATACGGCATCACTGGCGAAGGAAAAAGTTTTCATGATGAAAACATGGTGTCAAATTAATTGGCCCCAAAAAATCTCTGCTTTCGCGGGAATGACAGGAAGAGGGCATTTTTCAAAGGTCTTGTTCGGTGATTTCTTTGTATTTAAACCTATCTGCGTTCATCTGTGTGAATCTGTGGCTGAATAGTTGCCAATTTTCATAACTATTATGGGAATGCATTTTCTATGCCGGAATCAAGGGAATGAGAAGGTGAGAAGGTGAGAAGGTGAGAAGGTGAGAAGGTGAGAAGGTGAGAAGGTGAGAAGGTGAGAAGGTGAGAAGGTGAGAAGGTGAGAAGGTGAGAAGTTTTGTTTTTGCGTTTTTTACTAACCTTCTAACTTTCTGATCTTCTAACCTTCTGATCTTATGAATGCGTCCACAACATTTTTGTCAAACTGAATATTGCGATTTTTTTGGAGTTCGGCTGTTGCCTTATCTATGCTTAGCGCCTTTCGGTAAGGACGGTCGGTTGTCATTGCATCAAAGGAGTCTGCCACACTTAAAATCCTTGAAAGAAAAGGGATATCTTCCCCCGAGAGCCCATCAGGATATCCTTTGCCATCCCACCTTTCATGATGGTGCCGGATGATTTTTCTTTCAGCATCTATAAGTACAACCGGTTTCAGGATATTTTCTCCGATAATCGGATGATCCTTAATAACGGTATATTCTTCATCTGTTAGAGGCCCTTCTTTAAGGAGTATTTTATCCGGTATGGCAATCTTTCCTATGTCATGGAGCAGGGAAGAAATTTTCAGCGATTCGATTTCACAGGCAGAGCAGTTCATGGCTCGGGCCGTATTGAGGGCAAGTTTTGTTACAGACTGTGAATGTCTCTCGGTGTAATTGTCCCGCGCATGGATCGAGTGAACCAGCGCTTCGAAGGTATCCATTATGCTGCCGAATAAACTTTCGTAGAGAAGCTTGTTTTCCAGATGAAGCGAGGCCCGTGCAGTGATGTTAAGCATATAGGAGAGATCTTTCCGGGTGAAATTATAGACAGCATCTTTGCTCGTTACGGTAATGACGGCAAAGACTTTATTTCTGATTATCAGCGGTGCGCAGATCAGAGAGCCGTAGAAGCCGTTTGTCTCTTTTGAGTTCAAGAGCAGGGCACCCCTTTTCTGTACCACCTCTTTAAAAAAACCTTTTAGACTCTCCACCATCGCATCACCCTCCCCGAGGGACGCGGGGCTGATGGAATGTTCGCTTTTGATTTGAAATATTTTCCTGTAGTACTTGTCGTTTGCTTCGTCAAAAAGAACCAGCAGGCATTTTTCTCCGCCGGTTACATTGAGGGCTAACATCACGATTTCTTGGAATATATCATCATTATCCCCTTGCGTCTTTTCGATCCGCTCGTAAATTAAGTTGATAATTGACAGTTTCCTGATTTTTTCGCTTAGCTTCCAGTTCGTTTTCTCGATATTGAGATCCTCTTCGGTCAGAATGGATCTCTCTTTGAGGTACAGTTCCACCTTGAAGATGAGGTTTTTTATTGTGAAGGGTTTGGTGAGAAAATCAAAAGCTCCTTCCTTCATTGAGGAAACGGCGATATTGATTGTCGGGTAGCCAGTCATGATGATGACGGGTGTAGAAGGGTTTAACTCTTTGATTTGGCTCAAAAGCTCCAGGCCGCCCATGCCCGGCATTTTCAGATCGCTGATTACCAGATCGCAGGCCTCTTTTCGGAATGTTTCAAGCGCCTGGATTCCGTTTTCAGTCTCCCTGATATTGGAATAACCCACTTCCCTGAGCGCATCGGCAATGAGGCTTCGTATAGATAGATCGTCGTCTACGACAAGGATTGATTTTGCATCTTTGTGATAATTGCCGCTCATAAACCTGCTTATTTTGTTTCTTTATTTTGCAAGATGATATCCAAAAGGCTGTAGGATATTTTGTCAAAGGCCTCTTTTTTATTGTTTTCGGATGACAGGGTTACAATATCAGTATATTTGTTTAAGTTTTCAGATTTACAGCGTATAGGATTTTCCAGTCTGGTTTGCTTGCTGTACACCTTAAGAACGCTTTCTACCTGATAAGTTGATATTGTCATGGCACACCTCCAGATGTTACAAATATTTCTAATTATTTAATCGGCAAAACGATTTAAAACTTTAGACAATTTTTAATTAGATGATGATCTCGTAAAGTCGTCACTCCGGTGAAAACCGGATTCCAGATGATCCGCAACTACTTGAAAAGACTGGATAGCGCTAATGCTTCACTACGTGTCCGGCTTTCGCCCGAATGACGGTGAAGGTGGTTGTTGGACTTTTTACGAATTTATCAAAGATGCCTGGCATATAAATTGCTTTTACTGGAATTGTCCTGCGGCAAACCGTGGGGAATTCGACCATGTTGTTTCGCTCCTCGGAATGACACTGTGTAAACTTTTTATGAGACTGTAAACAATGACTTTTTTCAGATCAGAGATGTTGCATGTCAAATTTCTTATTCTTCTTATTTTAACCGCATTGTTCATTTTTTTGTTAGGTTCAAGAAGCTCCGGCGGAGAGGCTGAAGATGAATATCACGGTGTTTATGTGGTGTCTTCATGTAAAAATTTTGATGACGCCACAGCGCTGGTTAACACGCTAAGAGCGCAGGGCTATGATTCTTTCTGTAAAACAGTGGACATTCCAAAGAAAGGGAAATGGCACCGTGTATTTGTAAGGAGGTATAATGGTAGAGAAGAGGCATTGCTGGCAGGGAAGGAATTAAGAGAAAAGGGGGTACTTAAGAGTTTCATAATATTTAAAACCGAACCTGAAGATAATTCTGCTTCAGCAAAAATGGAGGTAGAGGGAAAAATATCTCCTGTCCCTGCTTCAGCAAAAAAGAAGCTGGATTTGCCGAATACAAAAGAGGTTGCATTGCTGCCTGATAAAGAGATTATTCCGGCCGATAAAAAGGTTCTGCCGCCGAGTGTAAAAGAGGCCGCGCCGTCCGCCAATAAAGAGGTTATACCGCAGAGCACAAAAGTGATTGCGCTGCCTGATAAAGAGGATCAGGATGTAAAGACGGTCGAGAAACCATATAACAGCGCTATGAGCGATTTTACGTCCGGAAGATACGAAGAGGCTTTAAGCAAATTCAAAGAGATAATTAAAACTGAGAAAAATGAAACCGCAATGAGGCGCATAGCTGATTGTCACTGGTTTTTAGGGGAAAATGGGGATAAACGGTATATTTCAGAAGCCATTGATCAATATAGAGATATCATCCGAAATTATCCCGGCCCAAAGAAGGAAAATGCGCGGGCCATTTACAGGATTGCCGAAAGTTACAGCCGCTTAAATTTCCATTATGAAGCCTTAATAGAATTTAAAAATCTCTGTTCGAAATATCCTGAATCAGAGTACATACCCGAATCTTTATACATGGCAGGCAAAATGTATTACAAAACAAAGAAATTCAGCGAAGCAATCAAGAAGTTTAAAGAATACATCAAAAAATTTCCGGACGGTAAACGTGTCAGAGACGCATATTTTAGCGTAGGGAATTGCTATTCCCAGATGCGTCAATTTAATGACGCTGATGTCTGGTATGGTAATGCTTTGGAAAGGTGGCCTGTTCTGGAAGATATTCCGGAAGATACTCTTTTGAAGTTGGGATCACATTACTTTCAAACCGGAAAATATGACAGTGTTCTGGAGTTTTTTTTTGTTTATCTGAACCTGTTTCCAGACGGCAAACATTGCAGTGATACTCTTTATAAGATTGCCCGTTCCTTTGAGGCAATGGGACAATTGCGCAGCGCCCTTAAAGCGCTGAGTTTGGTGGTTGAACGGTATCCCGGCAGCGTGGAGGCTCGGAATAGCGCGCTCATTATGGCGAATATCGGGGTTAAAGATCCGAAAATAAAATTGCCGCTATATATCCTTCCAGGAATGGATTATTACGTGGCTCCGATCGAGACATACGAAAAAATGGCGGGAAAACTTTCCGATCTTGATATGGAGCAAGAGTTAATGTTTCGTAAGGGAGACGCCCTGATAAAAGGAAGAAAGTACAGGGAAGCGTTTGATAATTATTCTTTACTGGTGGATAGATTTCCTTACGGAACGTATAAAAAAGCAGGCGAGAAAAAACTCGTATTAAGCGCAAACCGCCTGATTGACGATTTTTATTCAAAGAAAGATTATATCGCTGTTTCGGATGTATATTTTAATTCCGACAAAGAGGTTCTGCTTAAAAACGGCGATTTTGATCTGTTGTTCAAAATCGGGAGCAGTCTGAAGAAAATGGGTCTGTTAGACAATGCGGCCGGATTCTTCGGGGAAATAATTGGTATATTTGGGAAGGATAAAAGGGTAAGCGGGCTTTTGCTTGAAATGGCAGAAATTGATTATAGCAATGGCCGTTATGAAGACGCAAAAAATAGATTAAAGGGGCTGCATGAAAAACAGTTGGGGGTAGATAAAAGTACAACAATTGCCGCTATGAAGCTGATGGGGGATATTTCTTGCAAAGAAGGGTTTTTAAAAGAGGCGGCCGGCTTTTACTTGAAAGTTCTGAGTTCTGAAGCAGGGGTTGAGAATCAGATGTCAGATGTCCGTAAAAAGTATGCTGATTCACTGAGAGAAATGGGCCTGTATTCATCCGCGCTGATAAATTATAAGAGGGTTCTGAAAAAATGCGGTAATTTACAAAAATGTTCCGCACCTGTGATTATGGATTCTTATGAGAGCCTGGGAGATTGTTTGTATAATAAAGGGAAGTATCAGCAGGCGATCCCGATGTATGAACGGTCACTGAAAAGCGCTTCTGAAGGTGAACAAAACATGTGGACTCTGTTCAATATAGGGCGGGGATATGCAAATCTGGGTAATAAGTCTATGGCTGATAAATCCTTCAGCTTATTAGAAGGGGACGCTGGCGGTGAATTCTGGTCGAGAGTAGTGGATTATTACGCAGCAGATAAAAAGTGGACTGATAAATATGGGGCATATATTGGGGATTGAAAAGAACCCATTCTTACAACAATCATTTGAGAGCTTTGATCGGGCAACCACGAGGCTGCAAAAGGCTTTTGCAGATCTGGAAGAAAAATTTGAGGCCATAAACAAGGAGTTGGATTCCAAAAATGTTGAATTGCAAGAAGCCCTGGCAGAGAAAGAACATATAAGCAGCTATCTTCAGAATATCATCGAGAGTCTTACGACCGGCGTGATTGTGGCGGACATGGAAGAGAAAACAACAATAATGAATCGGTGTGCCGAGGGGTTTACCGGGTTTTTGAGAGAGGATGCCGCGGGGGTGAATGTAAATTTACTGCTTGAAAACAGATTCCCGTCTGATTCGGAAGGGCGTTTCGATCTCAAACATTTTGACGGCAGTGTGGGAGAAAAAATAAGATTGAAAGGAAGGAAATTAGAGATTTTTGCTTCTGCCGTCAAGACAGAGAATGATGAAGAAATAGGAATGGTTATTGTTCTTCGCGATATTACAAGACTCGATAAACTGGAAGAAAGGGTGAAGAGGACGGAAAAACTTGCTGCAATGGGTGAAACAGCGGCGAATATTGCTCACGAAATAAGAAACCCACTGGGAAGCATAGGGCTTTTTGCTTCTTTGTTGATAAAGGAGCTGAAAGAGAAGAAGAACCGTGACAGGGCATCTCATATCATAAGCGCTGTAAAGGATATGGATAATAAAATATCCAATCTGCTTATGTTTGCAAGAGATCAAAAGCCGTTGATGAAGGAAGTCAGCATCCATAATGTGCTTAAAGAAATTATAATTTTTTCCGAACAGATTTTAGGGAAAGAAAATATCATTCTTACTGTAAACTATGAAGATGTTGATCCTGTAATTGCCGGCAATGCCGAGATGTTAAAACAGGTGTTTTTGAATCTTATGCTGAATGCCATGCAGGCGATGCCTGGTGGAGGGAATCTTTATATTAAAACGCGGATTTTTGGCGGCAAGGATGAAAAAAAGAACTCTCACAATCCAAACGTAGAAATCAGTTTTATGGACACTGGCAGCGGAATGCCTGATGAAAACATAAAAAAGATATTTGATCCCTTTTTTACCACAAAAGAATCTAAAAACGGAAAGGGTTTGGGGTTGTTTCTTTGTTACGGAATTATTCAGGATCACGGCGGC